>CBDUIU010000476.1:0-4274 GCA_965367335.1 uncultured Saprospiraceae bacterium | reverse complement strand
TCCGGCGGAATATATTGAAAAAGACGACGGGTCCGCTGCTTGACTTTGTCATAATAGTTAAGGAACGATTGGATATCATTGAATTCCATGTGATATAGTTTTTAAGGTAAAAAAGTAATCGCATTCAATCAATCCTTTCCCCAGTCGACTCGCAAGCTGCTTTGATCTGATAAAAAAGCGACTCAATTGCGAAATCTTTACTTTTAATAAGATGAAGTACAATTTCATAACAAATTCAAAGAAAATCTGGTTGTTGTTGGCAGCACTCTCGTTGCAACTATTTCTATTTGTTGGAAATGAAACTCAAGGCATATCTGGTGCTCCTGTGCTGCCTCAGTCGGAATGGGTCGACAGGACAAAGGAGCATCGCCCTCCTACAACTACTGATCTAACTTGTTTAACAAACACCTCTAATGCAACGCTGGCTATTACAACCTGGCCGCCTCCTTTTACGCTCCACACCATTATTTCCTACCATCAATTAACTAAAGTTCGCCTGGATACTAACAAAAAACAGGTCCTTAGCTTTAGTCCTTCTGTTTTTTTCCTAATGCAAAAATCATCCTGTAACTCAGAAGACGACTCTCCTTTTCTTTTCTATTCCTAATTACTCCATTCAGGAAATCAATTCAGTCACAAGCCACACTCGCTGGATTGTGAGATTATGCAATGATTAAAACAGGAATCATGAAAAAGATAAGAAGTTGCTTTAAAATTCTGGGCTTTATCTGTTTACTACTCTTAGCCCTTGCAGGCGTTGGGTTACCCATCCCGATGTTTTTAAAAGACCGTTTTGCCAGGAAACAATTTCACCAGGAACAGGTAGACGAGAAAGAAGAGGAAGAAGCGGAAGATACTTTTGTCGGTCATTCATCATCATAGCAAACATCTATTTAAATCTACTGTTTGGTAACTATGTACCGGTGTATACAAGTGCAAAACAGAATTCCACATGATGTCGCAAATTACTACGCTTACTTTTTTTCGCTACACCACTTTTTCACAAAAAGTATGGGCCTTTAAAATGATGCAAACAGCACATACCTATTTGCAAGAGGTGCCTGGGCAACAAAGTTATAAGTTGATGGGTAGTGGTAAAAACAGTGGATTTAATCCAATGCCTGACTGGGGAGTCTATGCCCTACTCCAAACCTGGAGTTCGGAACACCTGGCAGATCAATTTTTTAATGATTCTACATTAATGCAATTATACCTTCAGCAGAGTACCGAAAGGTGGACTATCTTTCTGCGCAATATTTACGCGAGAGGTCAATGGGCGGGAAAAAAGCCTTTTGAAGAAAGTAATCAGTTGGATCCAAACAATCCTCTTGTAGCTAGTATTACCCGGGCAACAATCAAACCCCGCCACCTCTGGGCCTTCTGGAGATTTGTGCCTAAAACTGCAGCTCCCCTCCAGCAGGCGCAAGGTTTACTTTTTGCTAAGGGCATTGCGGAAAAACCTATTATCCAAATTGCTACATTCAGTGTATGGAAAGACGAGGAGTCGCTGCAGAATTTTGCTCATCAAAATGAAGCACATTCTAGTGCCATCAAAAAAACGCATCAATTGAAATGGTACCAGGAAGAACTCTTCGCCCGTTTTCAACCCTTTCGTTCTATCGGTACCTGGAATGGGAAAAATCCAATTTCACCACTTCCTGGTTAATTGTTTTACCAACCTTTTCACCTACCAACTGCCCTTAGCTTCGTGAAGTGCTAGCCAGTAGTATCCCTCAGGTAAATCAATGAGGGAATTTGCCAAAGGCTGAATTGTGCATAACTCAATCTGCTGCTAGTTAAAATAGTGACGTGCATTTATATCTGAAGGTAGGGCTTTGAAAAGGAAGTCTAGTTTGACGCTTCGACAGCAACCTGTTCCATTTGAAGAACCAGCGAAGACTCTACAAAGTAAAAATAAAATTGCCCTTTATCTGTTTTGAAAACACTAATCCCCATTAAGTTTTCAGTCTTCGTTTCCATGTCTTTGATCGTGATAAAGTTTTTGGTTGCATCATATTCCCAATAGCCATCTGCTATAGCTACTGACGGAATCTCAATATTGTAAGTAGCCGAACGATCCTTTGAAAATTCGAAAGAAGAAGTTCTGAATTTTTCCAGGAGTAAATCCATTTGTTCTGCTTGTGCTTCGCTTAACTCTAAGTCTTCCGTCAATGAGGCACCATTAGCTTTCCAGGTACCTATGAGCTCTGCCTGAGTTTGGCTGAAAATAGCTGAATTAAAAATAAAGAGCAATGGAAAAATGAAGAAGTATTTCATAAATGTGTTTTCAATTCTTTAGGCAATATTTATTCCTATTCCACTGCTACCAAATTATTTTGATGAGCTAAGTCCATTTAATCTTTCTCCCGCTAAATCAGATAGCTTAATGCGATGCAGCTATTTATGGTTAGCCGGAAACCCAGGAATAATCCTAGGTGACATTTCCCTGAAGCAAATTCAAATCCAACGCTGTATAATCTTCAATGAAACGAATGATATTAGGATAAGCGGCAAACTCCTCTTTGCTATGGGTCGTGGTTATAATGCAAGAACGACAGCCCGCTGCGTAGGAAGCCCCAGCCCCCGTCGGACTATCTTCAAAGACAAGGCAATGTTCCGGTGCTATACTCAGCGCAGCAGCAGCTTTGAGGAAAATTTCAGGATGGGGTTTGCCGTGCTGTACATCAGCAGCATGAAAAACAGCCTGAAAGTAGTGGCGGATATTGAGTTGGTCTAATAAAAAATGGGCATTTTCCGGAGGAGCAGCCGTAGCGATAGCCATGGGGATATTGGCTTGATGTAGTACTTCAAACCAGTCGAGCAGGCCCTCAATAGGTTTTATTTCCGGAGCGTAGATAGCCCGGTAATTAGATTCTTTTTCATTGGAAATGGCCACGCGCTCTTCGTAGGTAAAACGATCTCCGAACAGGCGTTCTAAGATTTCGTGGTTAACCCCATGGATTTTCTGGCGAACTTCTTCCAGGGTGAAATCAAGGCCCAGTTGTTTGAGCGATTTTTGCCAGGCCCGATGATGGATAAACATATTATCAACCATGGTCCCGTCCATATCAAAAATAACTGCTTTCATAAGAAAGGGTAAAATTGATGAGTGATAAATGAGGAGTAATAATTCAAGTTGCTAATGATCACTCCTCATTTATCTTTCTTGCCTACGCCACCACTGCTGCGTACAACTCCTCGCGTTGCGCTCTGATCTCTTCCGAACGGATGTAATCATCAAAGTGCATCAAGCGATCAATAATCCCGTTAGGTGTAATCTCGATAATCCGATTTGCTACGGTATTCATGATCTCATGGTCATGAGAAGTAAGGATAAGATTTCCTTTAAAAGAAGTTAGCGCATTATTAAGTGCCGTAATGGATTCCAGGTCCAGGTGATTTGTGGGCTCATCAAGCAGGAGGAAGTTAGGATGTGACAGCATCAGTTTGGATAACATACAACGCACTTTTTCTCCTCCGGATAAAACAGATGAATGCTTGTGCACTTCTTCTCCGGTGAACAACATTCTTCCCAGGAACCCACGGATAAACTGCTCATCTTTTTCTTCTGAATACTGACGCAACCAGTCAATCAGTCCTAAGTCATTTGCTGCCGTAAAAAACTCGTCATTTTCATTCGGCAAATAGGCAGTTGTAATGGTCTGACCAAACTCAATCGTACCAGTATCTGCTTCATCTTTACCCGCTAGCACTTCGAAGAAGGCTGTTAAAGCAGCGCTGTCTCTACTCACCAGGGCTATTTTTTCACCGTGGTTCATGATAAAGCTTACCTGATCAAAAAGCACGGTCCCATCTGTCCGGGTCTTACTCAGGTTATCGACCCGTAAGATTTGGTCGCCGGGATCGCGTTCAGACTGAAAGTTGATAAAGGGATATTTACGGCTGGAAGGCTGGATATCTTCCAGATTCAATTTGTCCAATGCTTTCTTCCGTGAAGTTGCTTGCCTTGACTTAGAAGCATTCGCACTAAAACGTTGGATAAACTCCATCATCTCCTTACGCTTCTGTTCCGTTTTCTTATTCTTATTCGACATTTGCTGGAGCATCAACTGGCTGGTCTCATACCAGAAGGTATAGTTTCCGGTAAAGATCTTGATCCTATTGAAATCAATATCCGCCACATGCGTACAAATCATATCCAGGAAATAACGGTCGTGAGAAACCACGATTACCGTGTTTTTAAAATCAGCGAGAAAATCAGCCAGCCAGGTGACGGTTTCAGCATCCAGGTCGTTGGTAGGCTCATCGAGCAG
>CBDUIU010000475.1:0-4276 GCA_965367335.1 uncultured Saprospiraceae bacterium | reverse complement strand
AAAGTGCCCAAAGCCCCGTCTGACCATAGCCGGGCAGGGCAGCGACCCAAAAGGTGCCAAAGGCACCGCCCCAACACCCGCCTCAGCGGGTACCCAATCACCTAAAACGCAGTGTACACTTAAAAGTTTGAATATGATTAAAAATATTGTCATTACCGGTGCTACTAAGGGCATTGGACGCGCATTGGTAGATCAGTTTGCCGCCGAAGGATTTAACCTGGCCCTCAATGCTAGAAACGCCGGGGATCTGACTAAGCTGAAAAAAGAGCTGAAGAAGAAATACCCCAAATTGGAAGTGATTACCCGTCCGACGGATATGTCTAAAAAAAAGGAAGTTAAGGCCTTTGCAGATCTGGTCAAAAGTAAATGGGACAGTTTGGAAGTCCTGATTAACAATGCAGGGGTTTTCCTACCGGGCAAAATCAGTGAGGAAAAAGAAGGCGCTTTGGAAAAACAGATCAATACAAACCTCTACAGTGCTTACCACCTGACCCGAGCATTGCTACCGATCATGTTGCCCCACCAACGAGGACAGATCATCAATATGTGTTCGATCGCCAGTATTATGGCCTATGCAGTAGGCGGTTCCTATAGTATTTCCAAATTTGCCTTGCTGGGCTTCTCTAAGGGATTACGAGAAGAATTAAAAGAAAAAGGAATCAAAGTAACCTCCGTCATGCCAGGCGCTACCTGGTCGGCCTCCTGGGCTGGGGTAGAGCTACCAGAAGAACGCCTGATGCAAGCCTCTGATGTAGCAAAAACCATCTGGGCCGCTTATTCTCTAAGTGACTCCGCGGTCATGGAAGAAGTGATATTGCGCCCCCAACTCGGAGATCTGTAGGGCCTTCCATTTTTCTTTCCACCCGGTCGTTCAGTAGCGACCAGATGAATTTCCTTTTTCTTTTCACCTGGTCGCTTTGCGAAACCGCGTGGGCTTGGTGCCAGTAAGCCATCGAATCGCTTTCGGAGTTCCGATTGCTTTGAATTCCGTTCGCTTCGCGAGACCGGCTTGATTTCCTAATCAAAAGATTCTAATGCTATCTTAAACATTATAATTTTACTTGCGTTTATGATAGTATTACTATTATTTTGTGATATATTGCAACCTAATCCTTTATTATCATGAGCCGACAAGATTACCAGCAGCTCCCGAACAAGTTGAAAGCCAGTTTTCAAATTATTTTTGAGTGGCCAATTAAAATAATACCTGCCACTTGGGAACAGGTGACCTTTTAACTTTTTATCTTTAATTTTCTTCTTTTCCACTAAATCTCAATTAAATGGCGAATGCGATAGCAGGCTCTATCACACCAATAAAACGGTTTTTTCGTTTGTTGCAAATAGACCGTAAGGAGATCTCCTACATTTATGTTTACGCAATTTTTGCAGGACTTATCACACTGGCTTTACCGCTAGGTATTCAAGCCATTATAAATTTGATTGCGGGTGGTTCTGTATCCTCCTCACTATTTATATTAATTGCTGTTGTAACAGTAGCTACTGCCCTAACCGGTTTTCTGACGATCATGCAGCTAACCGTCTCAGAAACCATTCAACGGCGAATTTTTGCCCGTTCCGCTTTTGAGTTTGCTTTTCGTATTCCCCATATCCAACTAGAAAAGTTGTATCAGGAATATCCCCCAGAGCTTGTCAACCGATTCTTTGACACCCTGACCATCCAAAAAGGGTTGCCTAAAATCCTGATGGATTCTTCCACTGCAGTCTTACAAATTCTCTTTGGATTGATCCTGATCTCCTTTTACCATCCCTTCTTTGTATTTTTTGGAATGATCATGATTCTCTTTATGTATATAGTTTTTCGGTTTACCGGTGCTCAAGGATTACGAACTAGTTTACGTGAAAGTGAATACAAGTATGCAGTCGCACACTGGTTGGAAGAGTTAGCAAGAGCAACCGGGACATTTAAACTCTGTGGCGGCAATGAAATGTCTTTGAATAAAACGGACGATTTAGTGTTGGGTTATCTGGGAGCAAGGAAAAAGCATTTTCGTATTTTATTGACTCAGTTCAGCGGTGTAGTTGTATTCAAGACTATAATCGTAGGTTCTTTATTATTACTTGGAAGTCTTTTAGTAATAGACAACCAACTGAATATTGGTCAGTTTGTAGCAGCGGAGATTATTGTACTTCAAATTGTAGGTTCTGTGGAAAAATTAATCCTTACCATGGAAACTATCTATGATGTATTGACCGGCCTGGAAAAAATCGGAACCGTAGTTGATCTTCCTCTGGACCGCAATGGTGGCATCTCTATTTCAACAGTTAATCAAGAACAAGGCTTGGAGATTGAGCTCCAGGAAGTGTGTTTTAAATTTGAGAATGATGAAAAACCTACCTTAAATAATATATCTCTTAAAATCAATTCCGGTGAAAGCTTATGCATTACCGGGTATAACCGGGCCGGTAAAAATACCTTATTACATTTGCTGACGGGCTACTATACCGACTTCAACGGGAGCATCAGCTATGGTGGGATTCCGGCGCGTAATCTGGATCTCAACAGCCTACACAAAACGGTTGGTGAATATACGGCACAAACTGATATTTTCCGCGGCAGCATTTTGGATAACATTCGGCTTGGTCACGCTGAGATGGCTTTCAACAACGTAATTGAAGCGGCTCGTCAGGTAAGGTTACATGAATACGTTGAGCGGTTACCCGAAGGCTATATGACTGAACTTCTCCCGGGTGGTCGTAACATTCCAGGCAGTATACGCACCAAAATAAAACTGGCAAGAGCCATCATGTTCCGGCCGCGATTGTTTGCGCTGGAAGACTCCCTTAATAACCTTGAAACTGAAGAACGAAAAGCCATCCTGAATTTCCTGACACGCAAAGACCGCCCCTGGACATTAATTGCGATCAGTGATGATCCGACATTTGCTGAAAAATGTGATCGTACTATTATTATGAGAAAGGGTGAAATTATAGAAGTAGGCACTTTTGATCAAATCAAAAAAAGTCCTCATTATTCCCAGATATTCAGAGAAGTTTATCAACCCAAATCGTAAACAATCATGCTCAATATAAGTGAGAATTCCATTTCATCCCGGGTTCAACCGGAGAAGTTCGGATCGTTCAACAAAACGGATCTTCCTCCAGCTACCCGGCTCTTTGCACGCTGGTTACTTGTTACGCTATTCATCACATTAATATTTATGTTTTTGCCCTGGACGCAGAACATCCAGTCTACGGGTACCGTAACCACGCTGACCCCGGATAATCGGCCGCAAACGATCCATTCAACGATTGACGGAAGAATTGAAAAATGGTATGTACAAGAAGGACAAACTGTCAACAAGGGGGATACTATTGCTTTTTTATCCGAGATCAAAGATGATTATTTTGACCCCCAACTCTTAGACCGGACTACTGAACAGCTCAATGCAAAAGAAGGATCTATCATCGCCTACACAAATAAAGCCGCTGCCCTGGATGATCAGGTTCGTGCGCTGGAAAATGAATTGATCCTCAAACGACAACAACTGGAAAATAAAATCAACCAGGCCAACCTAAAAATTGAACAGCAAGTAGCCAATTTTGAACAGGCAAAAGTAGAACTTGAAATTGCGGAATATCAATTACGACGTACGGATACCTTATACCAAAAAGGCATCAAATCATTAACTGACCTGGAGGGCAAACGATTAAAAGCACAAGAAACCCGGGCTAAGATCGTCAGTGCTGAAAATAAATTGTTAGAAGCAAAGAATGACTTAACGATTGCCCAGATCGACCTCAACAATGTAGAGAATGATTATAACAATAAAATAGCGAAGGCCCGCAGCGATAAATTTTCCACAATATCCGCAAGGTATGATGCGCAAGGTACCATCAGCAAATTGAAAAACAGTTATGCTAATTATGAACGGCGGAGCAACTTTCACTATATTGTTGCACCCAAGGATTGTTTTATCAATATCGCTTTAAAACCGGGTATTGGAGAAACTATCAAAGCCGGAGAAGCCATCGTTGAAGTAACACCTACTGACATGCCTCTGGCCGTAGAACTATTCGTACGCCCCATGGATTTACCATTGTTAACGCGGGGACAGAAAGTCAGTTTTATTTTTGACGGATGGCCGGCTTTCGTTTTTAGTGGATGGCCCGACATGTCCTTTGGCACCTATACCGGAAAGATCGTTGCCATTGATAATAATATCAGTAAAAATGATCGCTACCGAATACTAGTTAATTCTAATAATACAGAAAAACCTTGGCCTCAGGCCCTCCGCCCCGGCTCCGGAGCAAAGGG
>CBDUIU010000474.1:0-4277 GCA_965367335.1 uncultured Saprospiraceae bacterium | reverse complement strand
CATTGGCATAGATGGCTCCGGCAGCTCCGTTTAATTTTTTGGTATCAAATACATAATGATGGATCGTCTTCAACTCCCCACTCTCGTCCGAATGCGGAGTGGCGACATTGCTTTGGTCCTTGATCTCATGCAACGAACCATAGGATTGCTCCATGCCTAGTGGTTCCATTATCCGGCTTCTAACAAACTGCTCCCAACTCATGCCACTCTTGCGCTTAATGATTTCACCAGCTATTAAATACAACAGGTTGTCATAATCAAATTTTGTCCGAAAAGCAGACTGTGGCTCAAAGTGCTGGAAGACAGAAAAGATATCGGTCATGCTAAAGTCCGCCCCGTCAGGGATAAACATTAAATCGCCGGCACCTAATCCTAAACCACTGCGGTGGGTAAGCAGGTCCTGAATGTTGAAACTCTGAGTCACATACGAGTTATACATCTTAAACTCGGGGATGTGGTCAACGACTTTATCCTGCCAACTTAATTTGCCTTCTTCAATTAATATAGCTAGTGCTGCTGTAGTAAAAGCTTTGCTGTTGGAGGCAATAGCGAAATTGGTATGCTGATCAACCTGGGCTTTGGTTTCGATTGATTTCAGTCCATAGCCTTTGTTATGGATAATCTTCCCGTCCTTGACGATCGCAACGGCGGCTCCGGCAATCCCAAATTTTTGGATGGCATTCTCAACAAGCTGGTCAACCTGAGTAGATGTGAGTTGGGCCTGGAGTGTTAGACAGCAGCACAGACATAAGAATAGAAAACAGTTGGCTTTTTTCACAAAACTTGAATTTTTAAGGATTTAATATACAAGGATATTAGGAAATATTTGCTCACTTTTTAGGTATCACCACCACCGGTATTTCTTTTTCCCGGTATAATTTTCCATAAGCAGATAACACTCCATCTACGATATTCTTCATGTCTGCCTGGTGCTTCTCCCATTCCACATTTAGATCGTTTAAGCGCTGTCGACTACCTGTCGTGATCTTCGGATATAAACCATCAGCACGTCCTTTTAAATCCAGTAATTCCGCATTTAGTTGATTAGGGAAATTGATGATGTCCTGAAAAGTTTTTTGCTTAGCCTGGATCAAGTTTTCCAGCCAGGCGTCGATCTCTTTAGCCGTGCTGTCATTCAAGCTAATCAGTACGTCCATACTATCCAGTTGCTCCAGCATTTTCTTTTGTGATTTGAGTTGCTCTTTTACATTGTTCATCCGATTGACCGATTTGTGTACTTGGTTGAACGTGGCTTCGATCTCATTGAGAAACGCATATTGATCTTCAAAGTCCTGTTGTTCAGCTTCTATCCCGGGGTAAGCCAGAACTTTGATCGGTACCGTATGGGTATCCTGCTCAATAATCCATCTGGCCTGGTAGTCGCCCGGAGGGACGGTATGACCCGTGAGGCCGATCAGCAGTTTTAAGTCCTTGACCTTAGGTAAGTTAGATTTGCGTAGATTCCAGTTGAAACGATTGAGCCCTTTTTTAGTACCTAATAAGGACGCAGTAGGATCCTCTTTGTCTTTTTTATTGGAATAGGTACGGATCACTTGTTGCGCTTTGTCCAGAATTTCCAATTGTAATGTTGAGCTATCCATTTTTTCCGGTAAGAAATAATCCAGGATGACTCCGGGAAGTGGGTTTTGACCGATTCCTGGGACCGGTTTGCTAGCTGCATTTAAACCAAACTTATAGGAAGGTTTTGGTGTAAAAACACGTACACGGCTAGTGTCGGGTTGAACAGAAAAAGATTGAATGGCGGCTAAGTCATCCAATATCCAGAAGGCTCTTCCGGAAGTAGCAACAATCAAATCATTATCGCGAATGGTAAGATCATTAATAGGGGAGACGGGGAGGTTAAGCTGTAAAGGTGCCCAGCTGCCTCCATAATTTTGACTGATATATAATCCCTTTTCTGTGCCCGCATATAACAGACCTCTTACTAATTTATCTTCGCGGATAACTCTGACGTAGGCATCCTTCTCAAACCCATAAATATTCTGACTCCAGCTCCTGCCATAGTCATTAGAAATAAAAACCATCGGCTTTTTTTCATTAAATCGATACCGTGTGACCGCAAGATAAACCGTAGCCGGATCATGCGTTGAGATCTCAATGTTGTTGATCAAAGACTCCTGCAATCCTCTCGGGGTGATATTTTCCCAGTTGGCTCCGTCGTCACGTGTGAAATGGACCAGGCCATCATCAGTGCCGACATACAACACCCCCTGCTGATGTGGAGAAGCGGCGATATAACTAATCGTATTATAATTTTCTCCTCCGGCTCCCTCATTAGTGAAGGGGATACCTCCGGGGCCTTGTTTCGTGCTGTCATTGCGCGTAAGGTCCGGGCTGATCTCTGCCCAGCTCATGCCCCCGTCAGTAGTCTTCAAGACATGATTAGCACCATGGTACATGATCTGCGGATCTTGGGGACAAACCACGATAGGGGAGTTCCAGTTGAAGCGGTACTTCATTTCACTGGGAACGGAGCCCAGGCCAATAACCGGATAAGCCATGATGTCTTTAGATATGCCCGTCTTTACATCATAATAAGAAATATTGCCTTGATAGGAACCACCATAAATACGCGTCGGGTTGTTTTCATCGAAGGCCAGAAAAGCAGATTCGCCACCGGCGGACTGAGTCCAGTCTTTTACCCCGATACCCTGGTCATTGGTTCGGCTCATGATGGAGACCGAGGAATTATCCTGCTGGCCAGCGTATACCCGGTAAGGAAATTGATTGTCGGTGATCACCCGGTAAAACTGCGCCGTAACTTGATTGTTTTGAGCTGACCAGGAAGCACCGCCGTTAAAGGAAATATTTGCGCCTCCATCATTGGCGTTGATCATTTGCTGGTTGTTGTTGGGATTGATCCAGAGGTCGTGCTGGTCGCCGTGGGGTACACTGATAGGTTTAAACGTTTTTCCTCCGTCAATAGATTTTAGAAACGGTGCATTCATAACGTACACGACATCTTCATTTTGCGGATCCGCATAAATTTCATTATAGTACCAGGATCGGGCGATGGTTACCCGGTCATCAGAAGTCAGTTTCCAGGTTTTTCCGGCATCTATTGATTTATAGACACCCCCTTTCTCCGCTTCAATATTGGCATAGACAATTTCAGCGTTCGCGCGGGAAACATCCACGGCGGTTTTTCCCATCAACTTGGGTAGTCCTTCCGTTAGCTTTTCCCAGGAGTCACCGCTATCTGTTGATTTGTAAATGCCCGAGCCTTCGCCGCCGGAGCGCATGGTCCAGGGGAAGCGTTGATGATCCCACATACTTGCATAGAGAATTCGAGGGTTGTTCATATCCATGCTGATATCCGAAGCACCGGTCAGGTTATTAACGAAGAGTACTTGTTCCCATTTTTTGCCTCCATCGACGGATCGGTAAATCCCACGTTCTTTGTTAGGACCATACTGTGCTCCTTGTACGGCAACATAGACCAGCTCCGGATTTTGTGGGTGAATACGGATGCGGCTGATGTGGTTGGAATTAGGAAGGCCAATATGTTTCCAGGTTTTTCCGGCATCGGTAGACTTATAAACCCCATCGCCAAAGGAAGTCATCACGCCCCGGACGGCATGTTCACCCATGCCCAGGTAGATCACATTGGGATCAGATTCGGCTACGGCAATGGCCCCGACCGAACCAGTTGCTAATTGTCCGTCAGTGATGTTTTTCCAGCTGATCCCGGCATCAGTCGTTTTAAAGACACCACCGCCAACGGTACCCATATAGTAAGTCATTGGGTGACCAATAACACCACAGACAGCATTGCTGCGGCCCCCGCGATGCGGACCGATATTGCGGAATTTCAAACCTTGGAGTTGCTCAGAAAGTGGATCAGGAAATTTTTCTTTGGGTTGGGCCTTTAAATCGGAAAAGAGGCTGAGCCATAGGAAGTTAAGACAGAAAAAGAAGAGGCATTTTTTCATGAGTATGTTGGTTTGATCTGGTTTTGAGGACTAAAAATACTAAAAGTGAGAGGAAAACAAGTTAAAAATTCAACAAAGAGATGTACTTGCCAGAAACAACATTTGGCAATTTCCTAAATATTTCGTTTTTTGTGAAGGACAAGACCTCAAAAAGCCTTTAGATGTTATTTAACTCGATAGAATTTTTCTTATTCTTACCGGTTGTTTTTTGCCTGTATTGGTTTGTTTTCGACCGGAAGCTCCAATGGCAGAACGCGCTCATCCTGGTTAGCTCCTACATTTTTTATGGCTGGTGGGATTATCGTTTTTTATCGCTCATCTTGC
>CBDUIU010000473.1:0-4301 GCA_965367335.1 uncultured Saprospiraceae bacterium | reverse complement strand
GATAATAGCCAGGTTCTTTTTTTCCGGATTATAATAGCTAACCAAAATATAAAAAAGGATCATCAATAACAATGCTAATACAGCATATCCCGGATTCATGAAAAACATCAGCCCAATACAGGCTAATGCCCCCGCCAGGGAAATATACCAACGAGATTTAAATGTGGGACGATAAGAAGGATCGGCAGCAAAATGTTGTAGAAAAGAAATCAAACAAAGGGTACCATAGGAAACCATAAAGAACATAGAAATGATCTCGGCAACAAAATCAATTTCACCTGCCAGAATAAAAGCAAAAGCGATGACGATAGTGATGACCGTAGCATTATAAGGTTCTTCTTGCTTACCACGTCCCCGGGAAAGCCAATAGTTGATCTTCGTATTTGGGAGTAACCGGTCCTTTGCAATGGCCTGCAACGTACGAGGAGCCACTAAAAGAGATCCTAAGGCGGAAGAAATAGTAGCTGCGGCCAAACCTAACGGAATAATGATCCATCCTTGCCATGCAATTTGTGCCATAACGAGGTGATCCGTATTTGCCAAGTCTTCCGGACTGGCTGCGGAAGCTAGCTTAAAGGCGATCAGTATATAAACTACCATTCCAGTAAGTGTAGCAGCTAAAGTCCCCAGAGGAATAGACCGCGCGGGGTTTTTTAAATCACCTGATAAACCTACTCCTGCTGTCATTCCCGTAAACGCCGGAAAAATGATGGCAAAAACGGTGAAAAATTCAATAGCTTCTCGTGGGCTGGAATTACCACTTTCCAGTGGAGGGAAAGAATTGTTTTGCTCCATCACCGGGCCATGATAATTACTGTCGACTAAGCCAGCGATGGTATCAAATGTAATCGTATCCTGAGTTGGAGGTATAAAAGATATCTCAATATTGCCGACGTGAGTAAAAGGATCTAGCGGTGTACTTTTTTCATAATCTGTCGTACCGGCAAAAAAGGCGATCAACGAAAGAAATAGGGTGAAAACAACGCCATACAATGCCTTTACACCTAAATCTGCCCCCTTTAGTAATACGATAGAAGTAAGTATAAAAAGGGCAGGAATGCTTATTGTTTGCTTTTGCTGAAGTAGCCAATCAATTGTAGTCGGAAAGGAGTATTGACTTAACAGATAGTTAAATAAGGAATTAAAAGCTTCCGCAAAGGCCATGATGTAAAAAGCAACGCTAATAGCCTGGGAAAAGAAAAGTGCAATGCCAATTGAGGATCCGATTACCAAGCCAAAAGATCGAGATATAATGTAGTATTCACCTCCTCCTTCCACCTTCTGGTTAGTGGCTAACTCTGCAATGGCCATTGCTGTTGGAATGGTTACCATGTGGCCAATCAAAACAATACCAATAGTTCCAATCAAGCCCACATTGCCGATGGCAAAACCAAATCGTAAGAACATGATGGCACCCAGTATGGTCGAGATTGCAGTGAAAAACACCGGTGCCGTTCCAAATTTTCTAAGCTGTTCCATTTAGCAGTAAGGTACAGTTTTTCCTATAAAGTTATGTATTTTTGCGACTCCTGAAGATCGGGAAACCAATTCTCTTTTTTCAGCGTATTAATAGAGAATTCCAAAAGTCAGAAATTCAATAAAATAAATTATGTATCGTACCCACAACTGCGGAGAGCTCCGCATGCAACACGTCGGACAAGAAGTAACCCTTAGTGGTTGGTTACAAACTAGCCGGGATTTTGGCGGCCTAACCTTCATTGATCTGCGAGATCGCTATGGTATCACTCAGCTGGTATTTGATATGGAGGACAATGAGGCTTTATGCGGAAAGGCTCGTAAGCTTGGACGTGAGTTTGTGATCAAAGCTATCGGAAAAGTTAGAGAGCGTACGAATAAAAATCCTAATCGACCCACCGGGGATGTAGAGATCGAGGTGACCGGCTTAGAAGTGCTGAATGCCTCTAAGGTGCCTCCATTCACTATTGAAGATGATACGGACGGAGGGGACGACCTCAGGATGAAGTACCGTTATTTAGACATTCGCCGGAATGTCGTGCGGGAACACCTCATCTTTCGTTCTAAGCTGGCAACTGAAACCAGAAAGCACTTGACTGATCACGGGTTTATAGAAGTCGAAACGCCTGTGCTGATCAAGAGTACTCCGGAGGGAGCTCGTGACTTTGTGGTTCCTAGTCGAATGAATCCCGGCCAATTTTATGCACTACCTCAATCTCCCCAGACCTTTAAGCAAATTTTAATGGTTGGCGGAATGGATAAATACTTTCAGATCGTCAAGTGTTTTCGGGATGAAGACTTGCGGGCGGATCGCCAACCGGAGTTTACTCAAATAGACTGCGAGATGGCTTTTGTCACTCAGGAGGATATTCTTAATACATTTGAAGGATTAACCCGACACTTGTTCAAAACGGTTAAAAACATTGATCTGCCGGAGTTTCCGCGGATGACCTATGATGACGCCATGCAGCTATATGGCTCTGACAAACCGGACATCCGCTTCGGGATGACCTTTGTAGAATTGAATGATGTAGCGAAAGGTAAAGGATTTCCAGTTTTTGATAATGCAGAGTTTGTGGTCGGAATTTGTGCGGAAGGACAGGCAGAGAACTTCTCGAATAAAGATATCAAGAAACTGACCGAATGGATGCAGCGGCCACAGATTGGAGCAAAGGGCTTGGTTTATGTAAAAGTAAATGAGGATGGAACCTACAAGTCTTCTGTTGGGAAATTTTATAGTGACGAGGATTTGGCCGTTTGGGCAGAGCGTTTTGGAGCTAAGCCTGGTGATATCATGTTCGTTCTTTGTGGCGAGATGGAAAAAACGCGTAAGCAATTGAATGAACTACGTTTGGAAATGGGCCACAGAATGAGCTAAATGAAGGAAGGAGAATTTGCACCTTTGTGGGTAGTTGACTTTCCATTGTTAGAATGGGATGAAGACTCGGAACGATTCCACGCAATGCATCACCCGTTCACCTCACCCAAAAAAGAAGATGTCAATAGAATGCTGAACGGAGACCACGAAACGATGAAAAGCCTACGCGCAGATGCATATGACCTGGTGATCAATGGTTCGGAGATAGGCGGTGGATCTATCCGTATCCATGATCGCGAATTGCAATCCAAAAATTTTGACTTACTCGGATTCTCCAAAGCAGAAGCGGAAGATCAGTTCGGCTTTCTCATGGGTGCCTTCGAATATGGTGCACCACCACACGGTGGAATCGCCTTTGGTTTTGATCGCCTTTGTGCCGTGATGAACGGACAGTCATCCATTCGGGACTTTATTGCTTTTCCTAAAAACAATCAAGGACGGGATATGATGATTGATGCACCGGCCACGATTGCCGAGGAGCAGTTGGTCGAATTGAAATTGGAAATGCGTAAAGAAGTAGCAGAGTCCTAAGGTAATGTAGGTGTTAGAGACTAACCTAACCCTAGTTTCTAACACCTACAAAATTTTAAAATTATGAAGCGTTCTTTTTCTCGAATACTTTAATTCTTTCCCAAGCCAAATCTGGTTCGTAGCCCTTAGTCATAAGAAAGTTGACAATCTTCTGATTACGTTCGAAGAGGTTGTTTATTTTGTTATAATCCTTATGTTTTTTCTCCACTAATTCGTCCATAGTTTTTAAATAATCTTCCTCGGCGATCTCTTCCATTGCCTTGCGGAGTATATAGTCCGACATTTTTCTTGCTCGCAATTCTGTTGTTATTTTAAACTTACCCCATTGTTTAAAATAGAACTTGCCACGGGCATAAGAACGGGCAAACCGCTCTTCGTTAAGAAAGTTTTCTTTGATCAGTTCAGTAATGATTTCTTCTAAATCTATTCCGTAGACCCCCAGTTCGATTAGCTTCGTGCGCACCTCCTGGTGACAACGATCCTGATAAGCGCAATACCTTTGTAATTTATACAAAGCCTGATCTCTTGTTAGTTTTTTGTTATTTTTTCTTAGCAAAATAAGGGTTGTGTCAATCTTCTAATGTAAGTCCAAAGTTAAGTATTTATAATATACTTCGAATAATAAGTGGTCTTTCTTATATTTGACGGCAATCAAACACTTTTATCACCTAAATTCAGATTGAACATGAACTATGCAGAAGAACTAAATAAGATGGCAATCGAATATGCCCCTAAAGTCGCAGGAGCTATTATTACGCTGATCGTTGGGCTTTGGCTGATCGGCTGGATTACTAAGATACTGAATCGGGTAATGCAAAACCGGGGTTTTGACGAAACCATTCGTCCTTTTCTCGCTTCTATTGTAGGGGTTGGATTAAAAGTCCTGCTTTTGCTAACAGTAGCCGGAATGTTTGGG
>CBDUIU010000472.1:0-4302 GCA_965367335.1 uncultured Saprospiraceae bacterium | reverse complement strand
CTTAACCTGGATTCCTGTAACTACGGCATCTGACAATCCTACGTAAGTCACCAGCAGAGCATAGGTGCCTGGTTCAATAGAAATTTCAAAGTTTCCATCCAGGTCCGTTTGACCTCCAATCGGTGGGGCAGAATCCTTAATTAAAACGTTGGCGAACATTAGGACTTCACCTGTTGCTGCTTCTGTTACTTTACCTCGGATTTTGCCGTTTTGGGCGTCCATTACGAATGGGAATAACAATAAAAAGACAAAAAGTAAAAATGGAGTTGTAAATAAGTTTTTCATATGCAACAGATAATTAAGGCGTCGTTATGGATTTTACATAAAAAAAAGGAAGCAATCTGATCAAGCAGATTGCTTCCTGGCGGGTTATTTCTGAATGATCATTGATTTGGTCAATTGAACTTTCGAAGTACTTAGTCGGTAGAAATAAATACCATTTGGTAAATCAGCAGTGTTCAATTCAACAACATGCGCCCCTTCAGCAAACCAAGTATTGCGCGCTACGGTTTGAATGAGTTGGCCGGTAGCATTGTAGACATCAAAATTGATATTTTCGGATACGGGTAAGGTAAAGTCAATGCTGGCATGATAGCCTGCCGGGTTAGGCCTATTCTGGCCCAGGAGGTATCCTTTGGTTTCGAGAAATAAATCATTTGTGCTGGTGCTTAAACACTCATTAGGGGAAGCCGGGGAGTTAAGTGAGAGAATGCCATATTCATCCACCGCTGTCCAGCCTTTGATCCATACGCCATCAGCTGCAAAAGCACCTTTAAAAGGAACGGCACAGAAAAAGTCATCAGAAGGGTACGAAGCCAGGTTGTTATAGGCGGGGCCATTGTCAGCTGGTCTGGGGTCAAACCCAAGGTCAATGTCCCGGCTGATACCTGCTAATTGAGGGTCTTCAATTGTGTTTCCATTGTTTTCTAAATGGTTGACCAAAAATGCAGCAGTTAGATCATCCGCATCCGTACGAACATTGATGATCCCATTTGCACCCGCATTAAATTCTGAACCTTCCCCAAATCCAAACCAGATGTTATTCTTTAATGTCAGAGAACCATCTTCAACGTTTGTGCGGCTATCATTTGCAACTGCTGATGACGGACGATCCTCCACCTGAATGGCATACCCCGTAAATTCAGTAAAAATGGAGTTGGCATAATCTCCAGCTGAGTTATCCCGGAAAAGTAAGGCATGATCATCACCCTGGCCTGACCCCGTAGCGTTAACACCTGCACCGATAAAAGTAGCATTATAGATAACCGGATCAGCTTCACCGGCTGCATCAATTGGTTTTGCTCCATCGTGCTCTCCTCCATTGCCAGCTTTATCTGAGCCATGTAGAGATAACCAGAACTGGCCTTTTCCTTTAAACCCGGTATCCCAGTCAAAAGAATCATCTTTACACATGGCAACCACGGCGTATTTCACATTCACAGTACCACCAAACCACTCGATGCCATCATCGTCATTGGCAAATACTTCGACAAACTCAATGGTGGTTCCATTACCGACAGCTCCTAAAGTGATACCGTTGATTTCGTCGCCGTCCTCTAATTTAGAGCCAGCATGGCGCACTGATACATACCTTAATACCCCAGAATTATCCGCGTCGTCAAATTGACAACTTGCTGCTCCGTAGCGTACCCTTGTGTCACCCGGGGCGACCGCAACACCTTCAATGTCAATTTCACAGGCTTCATCAGTATGAGACGCACGACCGAGGATGATCAGGCCACCCCATTTGCCACGCTCATCAATATCCAGGTCAAATGGATCGGACACATCGTCATCTTCAGAGGTGAAAATAATAGGCATGGCTGCGGTACCTTCTGCAAAGATTTGTGCATCTCGCGCAATGATCAGTGCAGATGCTGCATCATTTCCCGTAGGGTTTGCTTTACCCTTAATTACAGTGCCTGGTTCTATAAATAAGCGACTTCCTGCTTCGAGGAACACATAACCATCTAAAAGGTAAGTGTTGTCAGATGTCCAGGTGTAATTTTTTTTACCAACCAGATCTGCATCAGTAATGGTAATTTGAGCAAAAGTGCTGCTTGCAATGAGCATGAAAATTAGAGCGTAGATTGTTTGATTCATATTAAAATAAATTTTCAGTTGAATGGAATTGAATATGTTAATTTTGATAAAATCAGTAATTTGGAAGTCGTTTCAAATTGATATAATGCATGATTACCAACCCTTCGAATTCGAAACAAAGATATTCGCAGGGAATTAAGCAAGCATGAACCATGTGCTAATTTTGTTTTAATTTTCAGTTTTAACAGGGCTGGTAATTTTACTTCCAGGTTACAATCAAGCTTTTGTTTTACACTGAATTAAAATTGAACGTGAATGTAAATTGAATTATAATTTTTGAATAAGTATGAGTAAACTAACTCGGCAGAAATTTAAGATCGCCTGGTTTTAGTCTGGTGCGAAGGCTGGTGATCGGAAAAAGTAAATCGGAACTGTGAATTAAATCACACTTAATTTAGAATTTACAATGAGTTCATATGAAATGTGGAGATTGCAGGCAGATAAAACTATTAAATTATGACTGTGAAAACCATACGTACACTTATTGTTGATGATGAGCCGGATATTCTCGAATTTGTTGAATATAACCTCAGAAAGGAAGGACATCAAGTTTTTACCGCTACTGATGGTAAGACTGCTATTTCAAAAGCAAAAGAAATACATCCGGATTTAATTCTTCTGGATGTAATGATGCCCGAAATGGACGGTATTGAAACTTGTGCCCAATTACGGACTTTACCTGAATTCAAGCATACACCCATTGCTTTACTAACAGCTCGTCGAGAAGAGTATTCTCAGATCGCAGGCCTGGAGAACGGTGCAGATGACTATATCCATAAACCGATCAGGCCTCGACTATTAATTGCTCGGATCAACACGCTCTTACGTCGAAGAGTGATAGCGGAAGATAGCGATCAATGTCTACAGATCGGTATACTGAAAATAGATAAAGAACGTGAAGTTCATGTTGACAACAAAAAAATAGAGCTGGTAAAAAAAGAATTTGATATTCTCTGGCTTTTATCTTCTCGCCCGGGTAAGGTATTTACACGAGAAGAACTGTTCCAGAAGATTTGGGGGAATGAAGTTATTGTCGGGACCAGAACGATCGACGTACATATTAGTAAAATACGGGAAAAGCTTGGAGCAAAAGTAATTAAGACCGTGAAGGGGTTGGGGTATAAAATTGTTGCTTGATAACAATAAGATGACGATTCGCCTTGTGGTTAGGAGGAGAAGTGACGTAAAAAGTTGACCGGGTAAAAAAACGACATGCTTTAGCAGTTCAGCTAATATTTGCAGTCGTTTTTTTACCCGGTTATTTTTTTATACTTCCTTAGTGAACATGATTTTTATAAAGTCAGCCATCGTATAACATAGACAAGCGCGATACTGATAGCTAAGCCGAAAAAGACCTTAGCCAGATCACTACCCAAATTCACAAGGGTTGATTTTGGTATTTTCTTCTTAGACAGATTGTATTTCAGTGCTATTTCCCGTCCAGCTAAAAGACCTAAAAATACCCAGGTTGTACTCATCGGTATGTTATTTAGTTCTTTAAAGAAGTAAAGAATTATACCATAAGATAAATCGATGAATGTAGCCGAACGGATATCGGCTGTATTGGATTTTACTTTTATGATCCCCTGGATGGCACCTCCTTTAGTATAAAAGATATAGGCAAGCATGGCCAAAAGGATTGCCAATGAAATAGCCAAACCTGTGCCGTCAAGCTTCCTGGGCAAGTAAACATAGATGTTGGCAAAGTCCTGTGCCAGCCATTGCGTCCAAAGGAATCCAGTAGAAGCCCATTGCGCTACGGTCCACCATTTTCTCTCTCTGTCTGTAATATGATTTTCAGAAAATCGTTTTTCCAGGCTTTTTGTTATAAACACATATAAAAGAATCGCCGCACCAAAAGCCACCAAATATCCAGACATGGATTTTACCACCATATCGTAGAGATTTTTGGGGTTGAAAAATGTCAGGATCAAAAATGAAGTACTCACTGGAATCCCAGCACGGGTAATCAGCAACAGAACCAGCGGAGGGAGCAAGTATACCCAGCCAAAGGTGGGAATATTCCTGGGATCTGCATATTTGGGATTATCAATGCTATAGCCGCTGGAGGCATCTCCAATCAATCTTTGGTAGGAAACGTCCCCACCATATTGCATCCACCCATATACGAGAGTTACGGTTAGAATTGTTCCGGCAAAAGCCCAAAGTACATACCAGGGTCGTTCTTCATTCGAAGAC
>CBDUIU010000471.1:0-4303 GCA_965367335.1 uncultured Saprospiraceae bacterium | reverse complement strand
GAAGCAATTAGCGCAGATTTGAACTATAATAACTTTTCGCATTCGCGGGTATACGATGTGGCACCAGGAAACCAGAACTTCTACGCCATATGCGAAAATTTTGTTGAAACAGCGGGTAATGGGATTGCTTCTAATTACGCTAGCTTAACTGTATCTTATTATCCAGATATGGTTTCAGTGGGTACAGAAGATGTGGAAGAAGTGAGCGCCGATATATCGGTTTCTCCTAATCCTTTCGCCGATCAACTATTCTTGCAATATGCTAGTACAGCGAATGAGTCTTTCCAACTGGATTTAATGGATGTAACCGGAAGAATAATCAAAGATTATGGGGTGTTCTCAACTGCTGAGCTACAGTCCAAATCGCTCAATGTATCCGATCTCAGTACGGGTGTGTATTTTATACGCTTACGCAATGCCGCAAAATCTGGCGTAAAGCGGGTAGTGAAGAGATAAAAAGTGAGTTGCTTTTAATCCATCCATTGCACCCCATGCGTATAATGTGGGGTGCAATGGATTTGTCAAAAAACATTCTACCACCCAAATCGCCTTTGCCTGCTTACCGAAGGCGAGGCCACCTCCAGGCTAATTTAGTTCCTTAGGTATCTCTGCCTGTTCTTCCTGATATCTGGAAAACACAAACATCCCCACCAAACAAAATACAAAAGCGACGAATGCGGTCATCTGTACGCCAAAGGGTTGAGTTGTACTTTTTCCTAACAATAGAAGAGAAGGGAAAATTAAATTGGCCAGACCAATCCCTAGCTTCATCATAAAATTTCGGGCTGCAAAAAAAAGCCCACTTTGTTGTTGGCCGGTTTTGCGTTCCTGCTCGTAAACGATATCTGCCACAATGGCATTGGGCAGGATGCTAAAGATGGCTATGGGTACAGCTGATAACAATGACATACCGTAGAAACTAAGGTTCAACGGTATTTTGAGATAGGGGAGCAAAAAGGTATATCCAAATAACAGCGCAAATGCAGGAAAAGCAATCATGAGTAATCGTTTTTTCCCCCATCGCTTGGCCAGTAAATTAACGGGTGCGTACAAGACAAAACTGGCAAAGAAGCTGATCGTCATAAATACTGTTGCCTGCCCTTTTTCCATTCCCATCAGGATCGTAACATAATAGCTAATACAGGCTTGAATAAAGGTTAAGGATAGCCAGTAAAGTAAATCAGCAATGGTAAATATTCGAAAGTTGCGATTGGAGAATACCTTGCGAACGGCGTTAAATGTCTCTAAGTCTACCTGTTGTTGCTTACAGTATTTTTGCTCGTTTAAAAAGAAAACCGGAACCAACATGGCTGCTAGTGAGATACAACCAAAAATGGCCATGACCAATTGAAAGGCGGGTGTGTTACCCATCGTTTGTTCAAAGCCAGATTGGATGGCATACGCTGAATTGCCGACTAAAAAGCCCATCGCCCAGGTTAGCGATATAGTCGTACTGATACGCATGCGATCATCCGGGTGATGTCCTAACTCGCCGATAAGTGCATTGTAAGGAACGACATACAGGGTCAAGAATAAATAATACACGAAGATGGTAAAGAACAACCAAAGGGTATTGATCGTGAAATTATCAGTGGATAAGGGTAGGAAGATCAAAACGGAAAATAGAGCAAAGGGTAGGGCAGCCATAGCCATTACCGTACGTCGTTTTCCCCAGCGACCCTGAAACCGGTCTGACCAATTGCCGAGCAATGGATCTGTAATCGCGTCAAAAATTCTTCCCCCTGCATTGATCAGCCCCAACACAGTGAATATGCCTAAAACGGCCCCCTGACTTATATACAAAGGGAAATTAGTGGCAGTTTCTCCTTCTCCGGGAAAGTAAAAATAAGCCAATAGATTACTGGCGCCAAATGCTGCTAATGACCAACCAAATTGTCCAATAGCATAAATGATAATGACAGACAGTGGAGGGCGTTGTGGCATAATGAGCTGGATTCGAGTGTCTAAATTACTCTTTTTTATCACATCCACCTAAAGGAACACCTTAGTAAGTTACAACACATACGAAACCCGCTTATTTAACTGTTAACAAGGTGTTAAGAAATACGGGAAAAAATATAGAACCCATTGCTTTCATTACCTTGTAGCGTAAAGCAAAAAAATACAATTGCTTCGTTACCAGGATTTATCCCCGATTCAAAGAAAACAATTTAACTTACACTATGCCCCTTCGCAACTTACTCATTGTTCTTGCAGTGCTTATTCTCGGCGGCACCATTTATTATTTTTCTGCTGCTGATACCACTGAAATTGCAGAAAACGAATTGTTAATCTCCGTTGAACAAGGCGAATTCGTCATTAATGTTATTGCAACCGGTGAACTCAAAGCCAAAAACTCCGAAAAAATTCGTGGTCCCGTGGGCATGCGTTCAGCGGGGATATGGCAGACAAACATATCTGATATGGTACCGGAAGGGACCGTCGTAAAACCCGGTGAATATGTGGCGGAGTTGGATAAAACCGAAGTGAGCGATAAAATACGCGAGGCGCAAACCGAAATCGAAAAAATTCAAACTCAGTTGGATCAGGCCAGAATTGATACGGCTATTGAACTGCGGGGAATTCGGGATGACTTGATCAACCTCAAGTTTGGAATGCAGGAAAAAAAGCTTCAGGTAGAACAAAGTAAATATGAAGCACCCATGGTTATCCAACAAGCAGAATTGGAGTTGCAGCGTTCTGAACGGGATTATACCCAATTAGTGAGTAAGCTGGGTTTATCCCGCGAAAAAGCAGTTGCTAAAATTTCCGAAATTAATACTTCCCTCAAACAGAACCAGCGTAAGTTAAAAACTCTGTCGGACCTTGCCGGTGAGTTTAGAGTCACTGCGCCAAAGGAAGGTATGGTGATCTATGCGCGCTCCTGGAATGGGAAGGTGGGCCCAGGTTCTACCGTGCGAGCCTGGGATCCGGTAGTGGCGGAGTTACCTGATTTAACGGATATGATCTCCAAGTCCTATGTCAATGAGGTCGATATTAGTCGAGTGAAAAAAGGGCAGGACGTGACTATAAAAATCGATGCTTTTCCTGATAATACCTATGCGGGTACCGTCATCCAGGTTGCAAATATCGGGGAAGAATTGCGCAATTATGATACTAAAGTTTTTGAGGTCTTAGTGCAATTACATCAGGTGGATTCCATTATGCGACCGGCCATGACAACTTCTAACGAGATTGTTACCGATATATATGATACGGTTAAATATATCCCCCTGGAGGCTGTTTTTTCAGATAGTCTGACCTATGTATTTAAAAAGGAAGATAAGAAAACGGTAAAGCAAGAAATCATTACCGGGCCTGCGAATAATGACAAAATTATTGTGGCACACGGGTTAATGGAGAATGAACAAGTACTCCTGTTGGTGCCGGAAAATGCAAAGGAATTACCCTTTTATCAATTGGATAAAAATGTCAAGGAAAAGGTACTTCGAGATTTACAGGAAGATGCTACCAATCGAAATAAACGAATGACGGAAAAAATGAATGCAGTAAAGGATGAAAATATCAAATCAAGTAATGGTGACAGTGATGTGATCATTATGTTTTAAAGGTGGAGCCAAGGCTTGCCCCCTTTTGCTCCTCCCGATACCCATCGGGATGGCCCCTTTGCTACTTTTGAACCCTTTCACCCCCTTCCATATGAATCGAATTTTCTTCAATTTTGTCCTGGCTTTAGAAGGTATTTCTGCCAACTACCTGCGGTCTTTTCTTACCTGCCTGGGTATCGTGTTTGGCGTAGCAGCTGTAATTGCAATGTTGGCAATTGGATCCGGTGCCAAACAATCTATTCTGGAGCAAATGAAATTGATTGGGGCTAATAATATTGTCATTGAGTCGGTTCTGACGGAAGAAGATAATCAGATAGGTTCAAGCAGTAATAGCAATAACGGCAGTCAGGAGAATCAGAAGCCTTGGTCACCAGGTTTAACGATTAAGGATGGACAAGCCATTCAGTCCATTGTACCGGATGTGGAAATCGTTAGCCCCGAAATCGTCTTGCCGACTACCATTATCCGGGACGCCCAGCTCACTAAAGCGAGGTGTGTAGGCGTGAGTACTGATTTTTTTACCATCAATAATTTGGAACTCGGACAAGGTAGGTTTTTCCATCCTCAACATCTCAAAGGAGGAAAGGCGGTTTGTATTATTGGAAAAAATATTCAAAATCGATTCTTTAGTAAGGTGAACCCAATTGGGGAAAAGATCAAATGTGGTAAGAATTG
Organism: uncultured Saprospiraceae bacterium; assembly: GCA_965367335.1. GTDB lineage: Bacteria > Bacteroidota > Bacteroidia > Chitinophagales > Saprospiraceae > CBDUIU01. The sequence continues at coordinate 59 of CBDUIU010000471.1, read as the reverse complement.
GTTGACTGTAATTGGTGTGTTAGAAAGACGGGTGGCTTCCAGGGAAAGTTTGGATAAAT
>CBDUIU010000470.1:0-4314 GCA_965367335.1 uncultured Saprospiraceae bacterium | reverse complement strand
AGATTCATTGTTACAGCCAGGCGCTTTGGTATTTGTGCCTACTGACCAGCCTGTGTCTTTACAAAATCCAGGCTTGTGGTGGTCCTGGACCATCGGGGCTGATTGGCGACATCCGGAAGGGCCGGAGAGTCATATCAAGGATAAAATGGATCACCCGGTCGTACAGGTAGCTTGGGAAGACGCGGCAGCGTATGCAAAGTGGGCCGGGAAACGCTTGCCCACGGAGGCGGAATGGGAATGGGCAGCTCGAGGTGGAAAGGAGAATGCGATCTATCCCTGGGGTAATGAGCTGATGGAGGAAGGCACTCCCAAGGCAAATTTTTGGCAGGGCCTTTTTCCCTATGAAAATCAGTTGAAGGATGGTTTTTTCACAACAGCTCCGGTAAAGTCATTTCCTGCCAATGGTTATGGCTTATACGATATGGCCGGTAATGTATGGGAATGGTGTGCCGATTGGCTGGACGTTAGCTATTATCAAAAACAGGAAGCGACGAAGGCTAATACACAAGGGCCCAGTGTGGCTTATAACCCTGCCATGCCTTATCAACAGGAAAAAGTGATCCGCGGTGGCTCCTTTCTATGTAATGAAAGCTATTGCTCCGGGTATCGCAATGCCCGACGAATGGGCTCAAGTGTGGATACGGGTTTGAATCATACGGGGTTTCGATGTGTGAAGGATAACAACTAAACTTGCTGGAACCTCCAGGGGGCTACTTGTAACATTGATACTGCCTATCTTAATCTATGTTCATGTACCAAAGCTGCAAAGATGGGCAGGATCACTTGTACAGGCATTAGAATGACTTTTACCCTCCGTTTTAAGGCATTTTCTCGTTAAAGAACTCCTGCCTGGTTAGGAATAATAGGTGGGCGACATTGGAAAATTATGGCGAAAATAGTGGCCATCCGGGTACGATAATTAGGCATTCAGTAGTCGTTTCCTTCGATTAACACCAAATTTCTTATCAAACCGTGTGGGTAAAATAATGTAAAAACAGGGTAAATTAAACCAATACATACCCCTAATATTCCAGTTAATTTGTGGAAATGATAATCTAATGCATATTTGCAGGAGTACCACACGCATTAGTTTCACAAGCCAGTAATTGTAAAAGTACTTTTTGTCTTAGTATAAAATTTACGACTTTACTAAATTAATATGTCTGGTGTATCTCCTTTTTGACAAGTAATATTTGAGTCTTTTTTTGTCAGGTTCTTTACGATTTCATTACTGCATCCATCATTAGTGGCTGTGCAAATGGAGTCATATAAAAATGGATTAATAATTATTTTACTCCTAAAGATACAGAGGATGAAAATAAAATCAATTGAAAGTTTTATCCTTTCGGATAAATTAAAGAAGAGCTTTTATTTTTCTCAATGGGAATATTCTGAAAGACGAATTTGTATTGTTAAGGTGACTAGCGATACGGGTCATGTTGGCTGGGGTGAAGGCTATGGTCCGGCAGAGGTTATAAGGGCCGGAATAAAACACCTTACACCGTTCATTCTCGGTCAGAATCCATTGGAGACGGAAACTATTTGGAGTACCATGTACCGACGCACTTTGGATTTTGCGAGGAGGGGGATTCTCGTTTCGGCGATGAGTGCGATTGATGTTGCGTTGTGGGATTTGAAAGGCAAGATATTAGAACAACCCGTACATTTACTGTTAGGTGGTAAAAAAAGAGACTCGATTGTTCCTTATGCTACGGGTATGTATTTTTCGGATACCGCGGAATTGAGTAAAGAACTAGCTAAAGAAGCAAAAGAGTATGTAGCCCTGGGTTATAAAGCCATGAAGATGAAAGTGGGTTTAGGGATTGAGGAAGATGTGGAGCTGGTAAGAATCGTGCGTGAGGCTATTGGTCCAGATGTCAATCTAATGATCGATGCCAATCATGCCTATAATTTAAGAGAAGCGATTCAATTGGCAAAAGCAGTAGAGCCTTATAATATTTATTGGTTTGAAGAACCCATTTCTCCGGAATATTATGAGCAGTATGCAGAATTAAGGTCCAAAACCACCATCCCAATTGCAGGAGGAGAATGTGAATACCTTCGATTTGGATTTCAAACTTTATTACAGTCTAAATCCGTAGATATTGTTCAACCGGATATCTGTGCGACGGGCGGACTTACGGAGGCAAAGAGAATTGGGGTGTTGGCCTCTGTGTATGGGGTAGAGGTAGTCCCGCACACCTGGGGGACGGGTATTGCGATTGCGGCAGCAGTTCATTTTATTAGTAACCTGGATACGGTGCCCGGACGATTAAAAACGCCCAACTTCTTTATTGAATATGACAGGACCGAAAATGGCTTGCGAGATGAATTGACTACCTGCAATATGACATTCGAAAATGGTGAAATTAAAATAGACGATACACCGGGTTTAGGTTTTGAAGTGAATGAAGAGGCTTTACATAAATATACACTCAACTATGCAACGCTCTTTTCTAATGGAGAAATTTAATTTTTACCAAACGAATATTTTTTCAAATAAAAGGGAATTAAATCTCACGGTTATTTAATCGACCAAACAACTATGATTTGGTATCATGTTTTGACTAAATAAGGAGTAATGAAATTCGGGTATAAGAAACTGTATATCGATGGGCAATTAGTAGAAGCTTCCAATGGAGCAACTTTTGACGTCATTTGTCCTGGCGATGAGTCCGTCGTTGCTAGCATTGCCTGGGCCAGCAAAGCGGATACTATTAAAGCGTTAAATACGGCACAAGAAGGATTCCAACATTGGTCTTCCTTGCCACTTGATGAACGGCTGCTTTGGATAGAGAAACTTAGAAATAAGTTGATAGAAAACAGAGATTTGCTGCGGGAAAGTATTATGTATGAGATGGGGAAGGCCTGGCAAGTTACGGATGAAGACCTAACCAGTATTATTAACTCCTTACAATATTATTCTGAAGAGATCAAGAAACGAACAGATATCCCCATTCAGGATCTGGAAGGAACTCATCAACACCGCATTATTAATCAACCATTAGGAGTCGTTGTAGCTTTTTTAGCTTATAATTTCCCCTTGCTAAACCTTGGCTTTAAGCTAGGTCCTGCTTTGGCTGCAGGTTGCGCTATCATTCTTAAACCTTCAGAATTCTCTCCGCTATCAGCCTATCTAATTGGTGAGATGTGTGCGGAAATTGGATTTCCTAAAGGGGTAATTACGATACTTTGTGGTGACTTGCAGAATGTTGGTATACCACTATCGGAAAGTAAAATTCCTCGCTTGATCACCATGATTGGATCTACTGAAACAGCACAAAAACTAATTGAGCAAAGTAGCAGGACTTCCATCAAAAGGTATAGTATGGAATGTGGAGGAAATGCTCCCTTTATTGTATTTGATGATGCTGATCTGGAAGCGGCCATTGGACTCGGGGCTGCGCTAAAAGTTGGTAACACCGGTCAAATTTGTGTGGCACCTAATCGATTCTTTATTCACGAGGCTGTCATCGATGAATTTATAGCGGGCATGCATGAAAAATTCAAAAATACTAAAGTCGGATTTGGGCGGGAAAATGAACCAGACATGGGACCTTTAGCCAATAAACAATCAGTAGTTAAGGTCCATCAAATTGTTCAGGAGGCAATTGATCAAGGAGGCCAACTCATCTACGGTGGCACCCCTATTGATCAGCCAGGATATTATTATCAACCTACCCTTATTCGTTTAGAAGATTCGAATGCAGCTGTGCTACAACGCGAAATTTTCGGACCAGTAGCTATTATTGTTCCTTTTTCCAGTAAGGAGGAAGTGATTGAATTAGCAAACAATACAGATGCTGGATTGGCCTCTTATGTTTTTTCAACGAACCAGGAAACACTCGACTATTTTACGGATAAACTGGAGTTTGGTGAAGTGCAATTGAATGGCGTCAAGTATGATATTTACTTACCGCACGGGGGCGTAAAAAATAGTGGCATAGGGGTGGATTGTTCGACTTATGCGCTGGATGATTATTTAATCAAGAAGAGAGTATCATTGGCCTTAAACACACATTGAAATATTACAGCATTCAAAATTCCTTACCTGTTGTCACCAAGCTTAAAGAACAGCTTACTGAGGCTTAGTGAGCGGAATTGGGAACCATCAATCTTTGTAAAATTGTATTAATTTAATTTCAAAGAGATTATGCAACCTATTGTAAAACAACCGATGTCACCGGAGATCACTAAAAAAATTGATGATGCCGGTGTTATAGCAGTATTGATCGTTGACCAACTGGATCATGCTATTCCTTTAGCTAATGCTTTACTTGCAGGAGGAGTCGACACCATTGAACTTACGCTGCG
>CBDUIU010000469.1:0-4334 GCA_965367335.1 uncultured Saprospiraceae bacterium | reverse complement strand
GGTTAGATGAAACGAGTCATTTGATACCTCACCACACCTTCTCCGCCTTTCCTTCCTCCACCCATTTACTCCATTTTTTATGATAAGTATGGACTTTTTTCGTAGGATATCCTGCGTTATCAACGATGGCATGACCTTGATTGACCCACTCGAAAATGCTTCCATACAAATTATAAACGTTGGTAAATCCTTTCTTTTTTAAAAACTCCCCCATTTTTTCACTGCGATACCCCACGGAACAATACAACACGAGTGGCGTGTCCTTTTCCAAATCAGCCAGGGCCTCTTCAGCTATTTCATTATACCCAAGGTATAATGCCCCTTCTATATGACTGAGTGCATATTCTTCTTTTTCCCTGGCATCTAAAATTACAAAGTGATCCTTAGTTTTTGAGAGTTCTTCAACACCAATTAAGGGAACGGAAAAATCCAATAACTGACTAAGTCGTCGATCAAACTTATCATTTTGTACTATTGGCCGAGTATCCGGAGCTTGCGCACAGGAGAAAAATGTTAAACTAAAGAATATTGCAGTCAGTAGGCTATTTTTCATTTACCATTATTGAGGTTGAGAATATTTACTTGCTTCTAAAACGCTAGATCTCTACCGGACCTTCCCCAACAACATCCGCAATCCATTCTCCATTAGCACAGTATTGCCGCAACGTCCCCTCGATCAATTGTTTAACCTCTGTCTTGATACTGTCTGGGTATAATAAATGGATATTAGGCCCAGCGTCCAGACTGAAATAAACTGGGTGTCCGGTCTGTGCTCGATAGTCCCGGATCGCTTGGATAATATGCAAGGAATTAGGTTCCATTAATATATAAGCGGGATTAGAAGTCATCATTAGTGCATGGAGGGTCAAGGCTTCATTTTCAGTAATTTGACCAAATTGCTCCAGATCACCATGTTGAAGTGCAGAAAGTAGTCGTTGAAAGCGTTGTTTGGCTTGTGTGTAACGATTTTCTGCGTAGATATTCCCTTCCATTAATGCATGTCCAGCCCGACTGGAGACAGATTTTTCTGATTGGCTCACTAGCAAAATATCGTCATGAAAAGTTTTAAAAACTTCATGAGTCTGTTGAAAAGGAACAGCATATAAGTCCGAAGCATTTTCAACGATGCCGGAATGGCCCCAAATTGCAAGCGTAGGGTAAATAGAGCGACATGCACTTCCAGAACCTAGCCTGGCAACAAAGGAAGCTTTTTTATCGAAATCCTCATCTAAGGGTAGAGTGCCAAAAAAACGATGTTCTAAACTACATAAGCATAAGGCCAAAGCACTCATACTGGAAGCTGATGAGGCAATCCCTGCTGAATGAGGAAAAGAATTATAAGAATCAATTTTAAGATCGAGCTGGCGCAAAAATGGAAAAATATCGACAATGCTCTCTAGAAATTTCACCATTTTCAAACGAAATGCTTCATTGGGTGCACCGGCAAAATTAAACGCAAGGTTAATCAGTTGATCATTTCCCTGCTTTGCAACATATTGCAGCGTCGTATCCGTAAAAGCATTGTTTAAGGTAAAGCTAATAGAAGGATTTCTGGGTAATTGTCGACCATGTTTTCCCCAGTATTTGATCAAAGCAATATTGGAGGGGCTACGCCAATGAACTTCTCCTGGCTCTAAACTGGTTGTGTCAACCAGTAATTTTGGGTTTATATAATCAAGCATGTTTGAGTTCCTTTGATAAGGCTCTAAAGGTAGGAAATTTAATCTCGACTGACGGTATAAGAAATATCAAAATCATTGAGTACGGCGTCCATAATTGGGTCTTGTCCGTGGATGTATCCTTCTTTTAAGTCATAGCCATACAGTTTTCCCAGCGTTTGCCAATATCCAGCGGTAAAGCTTCCCCTTAAACTTTTCACCAGGGTATGGAATGGTGTATCTAGTTCTCGTTCAATCATTTCAATAAGAATTTTACCTTGGGTCTTCGTTAGTTTTTTCAAGGGATCCTTAAAATCTTTTTTGAGCTTATTTTGTAGGCGTTTGATATGTTTTTTCCGCTTGCCTTTTTTCATGGTTTGCGTAACGACTTCCACTTCCCGAAAGACCTTAATCGCTTCAACAGCGTATGGATAGACCTTAGCAGCATAACGTCTGTATTTCAAATACCGAAGATACTCTGCCCGATCGGCAAATTTGCGAGGGGTAGAAACGGAAACATAAGTAAGATCAGCTATCAGAATTGTGTCCGTATCTGTGACCAGAGCGCTTACTATCTCTCCATCCACGGAGGTTTTGACCACACGCTCAGGCTGTGCCTGGGCAGAGCAAAGCAATGAGCCTCCAAAAATCAAGTTTAAAAAAATCAACCAAAATCTGTGCATAGTATTCTCTTCTTTATGCCTGCAATTTACGCCAAAATCAAACGATATGCCGTTAATGAACGGTTAAAGCAGTTAGGTAAGTAATTCTAAACCCTCTAAAATAATGTTGCATGCCCAATCAATCTCAAGTTCAGTAATAATCAGCGGGGGAGCGATGCGTAAGGATCGATCATTAAATAAAAACCAGTCCGTAATAACCCCTTTTTCCAAACAATATTTGATGACCCGTTGAACTTGATCAAAATCATCTAACTCAACTGCCATTAACAAGCCGACATTACGCACATCTCGAATCATGGGATGTTTCAAATGTTGTAAAAAATGAGCAGCTTTTCTTTCTACCTGTTCAATTAAATCCGTGCCAAGCAAAACTTCTAAAGTAGCTAAGGATGCAGCACAATTGACGGGATGGCCCCCAAAAGTGGTAATATGCCCTAGTAATGGATTAAAAGAAAGAACTTTCATTATGGATTGCGGTGCAGCAAAAGCCCCAATCGGCATTCCCCCTCCCATTCCTTTAGCCATTAAAATAATATCAGGCTGAACACCAAATTTTGTGCTGGCAAACAGTGACCCAGTACGCCCAAATCCGGTTTGAATTTCATCGAAAATCAACAGGGTTCCTGTCTCATTACAGCGTTGTCTTAAGGCTTGCAAATAACCCGGAGCCGGAGCTCTGACCCCCCACTCGGCTTGTACCGGTTCAACAATGACCGCTGCCGTTTTTTCAGTAATCCTTTCTAAACAATAGATGCAATTAAAGTCAATATGGTGTATACCGGGAAGCAATGGCCGATAGGAACGAGTGAAAAAATCTTCGCTCATCAAACTAGCTGCACCATGGGTACTTCCATGGTAGGCCCGATAGCAGGAAATAATTTCTGGACGACCGGTATAACGTTTGGCTAGCTTCATCGCTCCTTCGGTAGCTTCCGTCCCAGAATTCACAAAATAGACACTGTCAATTTTACCAGGTAAGTGTTCTGCTAATTTTTTAGCTAAATTTACCTGTGGAGACAATAGGTATTCCCCATAAACCAGGGTGTGCATATAGCGATCTACCTGCTGTTTTACTGCTTCCACTACTTTTGGATACCGATGCCCAAGGCAGCTTACACCTATTCCAGCAATCAAATCCAGATAGCGTTTTCCATGAGGGTCAATAAGATACATTCCTTCCGCCTGGTCTATTTCCAGCATTAAAGGAAATTCACTAGTTTGAGCCATATGACTCAAAAATTGTTGACGTATGTTTGACATACGACAAAGGTAATCAAGCCCAAATATTAATATTGTTTTTTCTTTCTTCTTTTCGCCCCTATCTTTGAATAACAATTAATTATATGAATAAAATAATACTAGTATTCTACTTCTGCTCTTTTTGTTTTTTCACAGGAGAAAGCCAGCAGACGGTAGGTGTTTTTATAAACGAACCCTCCGCTTTGGAAGGATATACCCTTATCGCACCAGTATCATCAGAAATAACTTTATTGATTGATAATTGTGGCCGACTAATCAACTCTTGGGAGTCAGAGTTCAATACAGGCCTTTCTGCTTATTTATTGGAAGATGGTAATCTGCTACGAACAGGCAGAGCACCAGGAGGAAGTTTTGGTGGCGGAGGACAGGGAGGGCTGGTAGAATTATTTAACTGGAATGGGCGATTGTTATGGCGCTATCAGTATGCTAATGATACCCTAATGCAACACCATGATGTAGAATACTTGCCCAATGGTAATGTATTGATTTTAGCCTGGGACAGAAAAACCAAAGAACAAGCTATTGCAGTTGGTCGTGATTCGACTGCGATTAATGACGAATTTTGGTTCGAACACATCGTAGAAGTAAAACCCATTTTTCCGGATAGTGGTGAAATCGTTTGGCGATGGAATATTACGGACCACCTGATTCAAAATGTAGACTCATTGTTAGATAACTATGGAAACCCTCTTGAACACCCGGAGAAATTAGACATCAATTTTTACCCCTCAGG
>CBDUIU010000468.1:0-4357 GCA_965367335.1 uncultured Saprospiraceae bacterium | reverse complement strand
CCATCGACTTGGTAAAAGCAGCGACAGACTCAGCTGGGATAAAAGGATCATCTGCTCCATTACACACCAATACTTTGGCTTTTAACTTTCCTGCTTCTGGTTGAACAGGTAGCTGAACTCCTGAGTGGAATGCAGCAACCGCGTCGAGGTCCATCCCCATATTCGCCATTGTTAAAGCGACACTACCGCCAAAGCAATAACCAATAGCTGCAATTTTTTCTCCATCCACTTTGGGATGATCTTTTAACAACTGATAGGCCTTTTCAAATCGAGCCTTAGCCCCGTCAATATCCGACATTACTGCGCCGGCGAATTTACCGGCATCAGCTGGGTGAGCAGCAGTTTTACCATCTCCGTACATGTCAACCGCTAACGCTACATAGCCCAGGTCAGCTAGCATCTCTGCGCGTTTACGGGTATAGTCATTATGGCCCCACCATTCGTGAATGACCAGGATGCCTGGTTTCTTTTCAGTTTCATTTTCATTGTAAACCAGGTAGCCATTCATCTTGATGCTATCTGCTTCATAACTGACTTCCTCCGTTTTAATTTTTTTCTCCGTGGGCCCGGGTGCTGGCGCAGAAGTTTCGGTTGTCTTGTTTTCCGGTGCGCCACAGCTAAAGGCAAATAAAAGAATGCTAAGTGCAAGTAGGCGATACATGTGAAAATGTTTTGGTGAAAAATTTTTGCCAAGATAATGAATTGGCTGGAATGATTGACCAGAAAAAGAAATCCGCAAACAAAACTGCCTGCGGATTCATCAACGAATCAAAAAATTATTCATCAAAACATTGGGAAGTCGGAGGTCAGAGGTCGGAAGTCAGATGAACGTACAATATGCGCTATCACAGTTTTACCTTATGCACCTAACCCAATTATTTACACTAAGCCATGTATAAGGATACAAAATCGCAAAGCGGATTTTTTATCCGGTCATCTGACCTCGGACCTCAGACTTCTGACTTCACAATACAGGAGGAGCCGGTTCGTCTTCCAACACCTCCTCTGGGAGTGGAATTTCCAACTTGATTTGCTTGTCCTTTTGCAGAGAATGAATGAAATGATTTAGGTCTTCTATTTTTAATGAAGTTTTTAGACTCAAAAGCACAAATTCATTTTCCTCTTCTACAACAACCAACATGTTTTTAATTTTATCCTTTTTCTCCCGAATCATAATGTTGACATTCGCATCGGCAGAGCGGACGGAGATCAGATCGGAGAAATTGTGTTTGGCGCGAGCTTTTCTCACCATTTTCTTTACATCACGTGGGTCAACGGAATGGCCATCCTCCATCACCAGTACTTTCATTTTTCGAATATGTTTGGCCAGATCAAGTGCAGCTTTTTCTTCCTCGTTATCAACGTGTTTTTTGGCAACACCGGCACCGATTTTAATTAACCAGCCAGGTAGTGATACCTTGGTCGTATTTTCATCAAACTTATACTTATTGTAAAAGCGATTAATGGCACTTTGACCAAAAAGCTGGGCTGTCAGCAAACAGCAGATGATGAGCAGGGCAGATTGTTTCATTAGAATTGAATGAGGATTGTTATCAGATACGGAAGAATACTTATTATTCTTTCTGCTTCTTTTTAGCTTCACTATCAATCTTGTTCAAGTGTTTCACACCTTTCATATCCAGCGTATTGGCTAACTTTGAAATCTTATTCAAGTCGATTTTACCATCAAAACTAACCAGCACAAATTCATCTTCTCCTCCTACTAAGATTAATAACTCTTCAAAGGAGTCCGTACCTTTTCCTTGCGTGTAGATATGCACATTTTGGTTTTCGTCACGAACGCGAAGCAGCAAATCGTAATTTCCAGTTGGCAATTTATCCTTAGCTTCCTTATAAAACTTCATTGGACTCACCTCTGTGGTCAACACCCGTAAGCCTTTCAAATCAGTTACCACTTCCATGATAGCAGAAGCTTCCGGTTCATTCAATTCTTCCAGGTCTAATTTTCCCAGGATCTGAAACATCTTTGGGCTGATATAAACCATGGTAAAGCGATCGTCTTCAACGTATTGATCAAAGTAACGAGAAATGGCATCATTCTGAGCCTGCAGTCCGAGGCTGCTAAAAATGGTGAGGGCGAAAAACAAAAAAATATGTTTCATCTTAATTTTGATTTTAATTGTAATTTTTAAATAGGTTTGAATGGCGTTTTTCAGGAATGCGTGATAACGTTTAAACATGATCACCCATTCACTCAAAGCGCTTGTTTGGCCGTTTGAAGCGTAGAGAATGCCTTTTCAGTTTGTTCTTCCCCTTTCTTCAAGTTGGCACCTAGCAGGCGTAAGGCATCCAGCGTATGCGCCAGGGCCTCTTCAGGATCTTCCACTTCATGGGCTGCTAAAGGTGGGGCAGTTTCAGCCGGTTGCAGATACTCCCGAATACCAAACACTGAAGCCAGAACGATGATCGCAGCAGCAGCGTAGCGTGCCAGTCGTGGGAAACTCACAACGCGAGCACCGCTTACAGGCGGCTCATCCAGGGCATCAATTTTCGCAAAAAGCCTTTCGTCAAAATCATCGCTGAGTTGTAACTCAGCAGCTTGATCAAGAGAGCGGAAAAATGACTGATGATCTTTCAACTCCGTGGCTACTTCCTCTTTGGCAAAGTAGTCTTTGAGTTGTTTTTCTTCGCTTAGCGAAGAATTGCCGGCCCAGTATTTTTCCAGCAAATCGGTAATGGTATTATCCTTATTATATTCCATAGGACTGTTGATTGATCACTTCAAGTTTGACAAATTGGCGAGCGCGATAAAGCGACACCTTAACCTGGTTCAGGGGTATCTCCAGTGTATCAGAAATTTCCTGATAAGTAAAGCCTTCAATATCTCTCAGATGCATAATCTGGCGTTGTTTTTCCGGCAATTTAGCTAGCGATTGATAGACCAGGTTCATTAAATCATTCACTTCGGCAATGCGATGTGGGGTCGCATCTGTTTCCGTGATCTCCACCCCGTCCAGATCAGTGACCCGACGGTGTTTGGAGCGAATTTTATCAATGGCTTGGTTTTTCGTTAGCCGCATACACCAGGCTTCCAGATTATTATACTCCTGGAGTTTTTCTCTGGACTTCCAGAGTTTGATGAAAACTTCCTGCACAACATCCTCAGCCTCAGCTACATTACCCACAATTTGTAGCGCAAAGCGAAAGAGCTTATTCTTAAAAGGCAGAATCTGCTGAGTAAAGTCTTGTTTCGTCATTTCAAGTTCAAGACGCTTGGTTAAATCATAAAGTTACAAGAGTAAATGAAGTTTTTTTTAAAAAATATTAACACTGTTCTTAAGGCTATAAGGACCTATTTTTCAGTACCTTATATCTTAAAATTAAAGTTAAGCTTTTAAAATCATAACGAAATGTTAATAATTTTTTGGGGAAAGATTCGTTTTTATGAAAGTGAATTAATTAAATTTGATACGCTGAAATGCCGACAGGTATCCTATAGATGACGACACACACCGCCTTTTCTGTAGCATTTCCTGGGAATTTTAAACCATATTTTTTCGTGTGCCTATTAAATTCGGAATTATGAAAAAGAACACACCACACAGAAAGCTGCAACAAATTTCCTCCATGACATTCCTGCACACATTGAAAGCGAAAATTCACAAAGTAGTTCCTCCGTCTCCCCCAAGACCACATCTCAACCATCCCGCGAACAACGAAAATAGTATTAACCCTGTTAGAGGGTAAGTACTGCAACAGGTACCATTTTACATAAAAACTCGTTACAAAACTATTTGATATTATGCCCTTAAGCCTTGGCTTTGGGTGAGCTTAACGTATATTCGCAGTTGAATGTACAATTGCTAAATTACGATCTTGAAAAAATTAGATAGTTTACTATTAAAGAGTTACCTGCCACCCTTTGTGGTCACCTTCTTCATTGCCTTGTTTGTGCTGATGATGCAGTTTCTATGGCTGTATATTGATGACATTGCGGGCAAGGGTGCTGGCTTGGGATTGGTCCTGCAAATTCTATTTTATCTTTCAGTCGCACTGGTGCCAACGGCCTTGCCGATTGCCGTACTGATCTCTTCTGTGATGGTGATGGGCAACCTGGCGGAACGCTATGAGCTGGCCAGTTTTAAATCTGCCGGTGTACCGCTGTTGCGGATTATGGCGCCACTGATCGTTACCGCCTGTTTTATCGGTGTCTTCTCCTTTTTTTGCTCCAACTATTTTATTCCTGTTGCCAATTATCAGTTCAAGACCCTGCTTTACGATGTTCGGAAAAACAAGCCGACGCTAAGCATGGAAGAACGCACTTTTAATGATGATTTTAAGGATTTTACTATCTATATTGGCAATAAAGGATCAGATGATAAGTCCATTGGGGACG
>CBDUIU010000467.1:0-4360 GCA_965367335.1 uncultured Saprospiraceae bacterium | reverse complement strand
AGCCGGAGTAACTTTTAACGTTCCGGCTTCCATTAATTTACCCACAAATATAAGCCCCGGGAATTACTATCTCATTCTCATCGTAGACACAAATAACGACATTGCAGAGTTTAGTGAAACGAACAATCAGCTATCAAGCCCATTGACTATAACAAATGATCCCACCGGCGATGGTATTGATTTGTCATTAAGTATTGATGGTGCTACTGAATTTGATATCTATCAGTTTTATACCCCTACGATCAAAATTACAAATAGCGGCAATGTTACCGCAACGGGAGTACGGGTTCACGTTCCGCTGCCAGCCGGAACCGTATATGCAGGAGGTGATGAATACACTACTTCACAGGGTGTTTACAATCCATATAGTAATCAGGAATGGGACCTGGGAACTCTGGCCCCGGGTGAAATGGCTTTTCTAAATCCAAAATTATTCCCCTTAAAAAATCAACCGGTCACAATCTATAGCCAGGTTGTTGCTGCTAATGAACCTGATATTGACAGCAGCCCAAATAATGGTACGCCTCCCTCGGTCAATGAAGATGATGAAGCAGTACTGATACCAACTTCTGCCAGTATCCGCACGGAAAAAGCCACATCCGATCAGGCTAATCACTTTTCTCGTCAACTGCATATTCACAAAATCTTTCCGACTCCAGCTACAACAACTGTAAACATTGTGTTACAAGTAAATGAACCGGGAGAATATCAAGTCGCAATTTATAATGTACATGGCACCCAAATGAAACTAATCGAGTGGGAATTGGCGAAAGGTGTTAATCAACGGAGTTTGGATATTTCCGCTTTAGCTGACGGATTGTTGGTCATTCAAATTAAGTCGAAGGGTTCTGGTTGTGCCGTCCGTGTGGTAAAGCAGCAATGGTGATCAGAATGATAAACATTAAGGAATGGAATGATTATTATCAATGACAGTTTGAGGTAAAATATTCTACATTCAGGTAATGGGATGACCTTGGGGTCGAGCTACCGAACAAATTCACCGGCATTTCAAATGATCCTATTTTACTTTCTTTAAATAAAAAAACAGATCATGTCTCCAAAAATCAAATCTTCCTGGCTCCAGTTGACCTTTTTTATCATCATTGCTAGTTTTGCTCTTTTATTGGGTTGTGAACGCGAAAGTCGCGGTTTTGCCTTACCCAAAGGAGATATTGAAGCGGGCAAAAAAGCCTTTGTCAAACTAAGTTGTGTCGATTGTCACAGTATAGCTGATATTGAATGGCGTAGCAATGCAGAAAATGTGCATCTGCCTTTGGGTGGCGAAGTACCCCGTATTAAGACTTATGGCGAGTTAGTCACCTCTATTATCAATCCTTCTCATAAGATTGCTGAAGGTTACGAGCACGTGGGTACGCTGGAAGGAGGAACCTCAAAAATGAGAAATTATAATGAAGTGATGAGTGTGCAGGCACTGGTAGACATCGTTACTTTTCTCCAATCAGAGTATCAATTAAAAGTACCTCCAACTTATTATTATCCTTACTAAATCCATGTGTACATAATAAGTAATTCAATCTAAAAAAAATCAGAAACCACCAAACAAATAGGCTGCTTCTGAACAACCGTTGGGCGTTTGTCTGGTTGTACCTTTGCCTGGCCCAACTGGTGCTGTGATGAAGAAAACATTTATGGTTAGTTGTGGTTATTAAGGGATATTAGGAAGAATTTAACGCAAATCATCCCTTCTAAAACCAAAAATATCACTAGCTTGCGGCCTTTTATAACTAAATTAATATTCATGCGGAATTTCATCTTAATGGCAGCAGCGATTTTTAGCCTTGCTGCCTGTAATAATGGTGGCGGAACGGCTGGCGGAAGCGGTGACCTAAGTACCCAAACTGACAGTATTTCCTACGCCATCGGTGTCTATCTGGCTAAACAAATGAAGAGCCAGGGCATTGAAATTAATCCGACACTCATGCACGATTCTTATGTGGACCTTCAGGAAGGTAAAGGCATGAACGCGGAAACAGCAGCTGACATTATCAAGCAGTATTCTTTTGAAATGGCGGCTCGTCAGGGAGCGCCCATCACAGAAGAAGCACCTTTGAAAATGAACGTTGACTCACTTTCTATGGCCCTTGGTGCTGATTTTATCAACAACATGAAAAAAAATGAGGTAGATCTAAATGCCGATGCTATGCTCGGTGGTGCTCAATCCTTTTTCACTGAGGCCGGACCTAAATTTGACGATGCTAAAAATGGCGAGCTTATTCAGACTTTCTCTAACATGATCCAGCAAAAAGCTCAAATCAAAGCAGAAGCTCAAGGAAAAATCAACCAGGCAGAAGGTGAGGCTTTCTTAGCTGAAAATGCGGAAAAAGAAGGGGTTAAATCGACTGATAGCGGATTACAGTACAAAGTAATTAAAGCTGGAACTGGTAAATCACCGGTTGCAACGGATGAGGTAGAGGTACATTACGAAGGCCGCCTGATCAACGGAACTGTATTCGATAGCTCTTATGAAAGAGGGGAAACGACTTCTTTTCCCTTAAATGGTGTGATTCCTGGCTGGACTGAAGGTCTACAGCTGATGAAAACAGGTGCTAAATACCAGTTTTACATTCCGGCTAACCTGGCTTATGGTTTACAAGCGCCACCAGATATCGGACCAAATTCTACTCTAATTTTTGACGTAGAATTAATTAGTATCAAATAAAGCGGTTTTCATCCACTGATGAATAAAAGCTGTTTTAAGAGATCCGGTCATTGAGTTGACCGGATCTCTTTTTTTACATAAAAAAAGAGGCGACAAATTGCCGCCCCTCTCTAGATCTGTTTTTATTTGGAATAAGCGATTGGAAGTACAAATTTGCTGCACCACCAACTATGGATTAGTCTTGAATAACTACAACTCTCGCCTGGTAACTTTTTTCACCATCACTTACTTTAACCGTATAAGTTCCTGCTGGTAATTCTCTAATATCCAGCTCTGTAATGACGCCTTCAACCGGACGTTCAACAACACGTCTTCCTAATTGGTCAAAAATCGCTAACATTGTATTTTCGGGTTGAAACCCTTCTCCGGTTAACTCAATGCTAAGCCGTCCATTACCCGTCGGATTCGGAAATACCTGAATACCTTGCAGGCCATACTCGAACTGTACTTGTACAATTTCAGAGTAATCATAGCTTTCATCCAAATCCAAAAGTAAGAGTCGATAATAGTTCACACCCTCTAATGGATTTTCATCCTTAAACTGGTAACTTTCCTGAACAGCACTGTTGCTATGACTGTACACAAAGCCGATTTCTTCCCAGTTACTGGCATCCGTACTACGTTGAACTCCAAAGCCTTTAGAATTAACTTCGTTTGCGGTGACCCAGTTTAACAGTACTACTTCATCTTTTTTACGAGCAGCAAAAGTCATCAGCTCGACTGGTAAAACTGCATTGACAATAACCGTTTGCGGCTGCATGACAGAGTTGCCTTGCGCATCGCTGTACTCCCAGTTGACAGTATATGTACCCGGACTGTTATAAGTAGTAGGATCAGCCGTTGTTGCAGTAATGGCACCACTACAATCATCCGTTGCAAAAGGAGCTGTGACTGTAACACTACCTTCTCCTTCTTCATCAGGAAGTGAGGAAAGATTCGGTACAGGGTCTTCATAATCCCCGACATCAACAGTAACAGAATCCATGTTGATGGCAGTATCGTCTAAGGAATAAGTTATAATCAACTGTCCATTTCCACTTCGCCCTCCTTGCGTATGGACAATGTTACTAGCTCGGTCATTATGTACATAACTGCTACCACCTCCACCATTACCGTAGAGATGTCCTCCAGCGCCGCCATACCAGCCGCCGCCGCCGCCACCGCCACCAGTAGTGCCGGAATATCTGTAACCGCTGCCACCACTGGCATAAGCTCCATTAGTACCACAATAGGAACTACCGTAACATCCCCGAGTACCACCACTGGTTTGAGAACCCCCGGTTGCTCCGCTCGCGCTATAACAATATCCACCAGTTCCACCAGTCAGACCACCCCCTCCTCCGGGAGCACCCCCAGAACAAGAACTAGATTTACCCCCACCGCCACCGCCAGCGACCAGGATCCGGTCAACTGTACCTGTTCCGTCAATTCGAATATCTGTGGCGCCACCACCAGCACTTGCATAATAACAACCCGTACTACCACCACCATTCCATCCGCCTTGGCGAGTAGATGTTTGTCCGCTTACATATCCTTGTCCCTGACCACCAACGTAAATGTTTAATTCTTCTCCAGGAGTAACATTAATCGTAGCTTGTACACGGCCACCTTGGCCACCAGTAGTATATCGGGCATTCCCGCCGGCAGCTCCATAAGCATCAACCGTGATACTCGTAACAC
>CBDUIU010000466.1:0-4361 GCA_965367335.1 uncultured Saprospiraceae bacterium | reverse complement strand
CAAACAAAAGTGTAAATAGTCTTGTAAGCACTCTTTTTGATCTTTCGTTAAGCTGGTTTTCAATACCGATATTTTTTTCGGATCACATACAGTATAAGTGAGTGAATCAGTAATCAAGGAGTCACTTTTTTTGTAGTGTAACAAACTAAACCGCATCACCGCAGGCAGGTGGAACAATAGTCCTTCCAAGTCCATAAAACTAAGCACCGCGTTGTAATACCTGTCTCCAATCAAGTCATAAGGTATCTTTGTCCAGTCCTTTTTTTCATCTTGGGCCCGGGCCAATTTACGCGCTTCCATACTACCGTAATCATCAATTATATCTGCTTCCCGCCAGGAAACTCCTTTCCCCAACTGTACATCGGCAAAGCAAGACTCGATCCTTTTAATCAAGACTTCTATTGTGCTTTGTTCCATCAAGGTTTTGGTTTTTCGGTCCATCTCATTTTTTTAGTAAATTTATAAAAATTATCACAGATTCAATCCATTCACTTTATGAGATCGGATTGCTTACATGAACGCCTTAATAAACCTCATGGTAACCATTGACAATGACTTTCTCGATGCTGCCCGCCAACGCACTGATCCGGCGGCAGACGCTGCCTTGTCCGCACTGGTGCAACGCGCCGGTCAACAGGAAGCCCGAAAACTCTTTGATAGCCTTGTTCGTCAGATTGATCTACCGGTCAATCAACTCCCGGAGGAGATCGCTAACTTTGTTCGGGAACACCGACAACTACCAGCTTGGGCAGACCTTTTACAAATTCAGATTGCACAGGAACTATTTGTTGATCACGGGCCAAAATTCTTATTGGTCCTCTACTACAAGTCTTTACCGACCCTCTACGCCTGCGCTAATGGTGCAAAGGTCCTGGTGCATACCGGTCGATTGACACAGCAACAGGATTCTTTGAAGGTCTTCAGCCGAAGAATCGCAGAAACCGGTCAGTTCCTGATCAACGTCATGGAAGAAGGAAGTTTCGGTCCTAGCGGAAAAGCAATTGATACGACTTTGAAAATTCGATTGATTCATGCTGCGATCCGTCAATTTATTCCCGCCGAACATTGGGATGCCTCGGCCTGGGGCCAACCCATCAATCAGGAAGACATGGCCATTACGCTCATGACTTTCTCTGTCGCCCTTACTGATGCCCTGGAGGACATTGGGATTAATGAACCCAGAAGAAGGCAAGAGGCATTTTTACATGTTTGGAAAATTATTGGCCATCTCCTGGGGCTGGAAAAAGAATTACTTCCGGCAGACATTTCTTCTGCAAGAATACTGTTAAACAAAATCCTAAAAAGACAAGCTGCCCCTTCGGCTGAAGGCAGGCAATTGACTCAGGCCCTGATCACTTTTGCAGAACAGACCTTACCATCTGAACGGATTAAGTCGGCACCACGGGCCCTTATTCCCTTCCTGGTCGGGGATAAACAAGCGCGGTTGTTGGGTGTGAATACGAACACAGGTTGTTTAATGCCGTTACTCCCGGATCTACTGAGTTCCTTGTTTCAATGGGGAGAAAAATTGGAGGATCAATCGCAACCAATACATTTGATCGTCAATAGGTTATCAAAAGAATTAGTTGGAAAAATGGTGGGTTATTTTAATGAAGAAAAGGGTGTAAACTTTCGGGTGCCTGATAGTTGGTGAGTGTCAAGAGTAGGCAAAAAGTGAGTCGCAAGTTGAAAACAATTAAGTAATGTAAAGTCGTTTTTATTCCTTAATAAATGGGATCTCCCGGTACCGCCCACTTGTTAGAGTATCTGCCTCAATACCTTGTACCCATAATTCCAAATAATGATTGCCTGATTGGATACTGTCCAAGCTAAGATAGGTAACAAAGCCATGCTCTTTAGTAATCGGATGTTGGTATTGATACCAATAAGGATTTCTTTGTACTTGCTTGTCGATATAGAC
The DNA here is from genome assembly GCA_965367335.1 of uncultured Saprospiraceae bacterium. GTDB lineage: Bacteria > Bacteroidota > Bacteroidia > Chitinophagales > Saprospiraceae > CBDUIU01. Next base: position 2,440 of record CBDUIU010000466.1, on the reverse strand, counting down.
CGTAAAGAAGGATGAAAAAGCTATTGTCATCAGGCTGTCTCGTTGCAGGTAAATACTTCTTGGCGTACCTCTTCGTTGATTTTGATTCTCTCCTCTATTTGTTTTTTCTAATGTGTGACTTAGTGGTCGGTCAAACCATTGCTGATAGACTACGAATAGCTTAAGAAACTTATCCTTTACAATATCCGACTGGATGGCCAGGTCAAACACCTTGTCATCCGCTGACAATAAGTTTTCGTAATGACGACTTTTGACGCTTCGTCGCCAGGTATCCAGATTTAGGTATTTTCTTTCCTCTTGAAAATCCAGTGTGACTAGCATTGGAATATTTGTATAAGCAGATAAGTCCCGGGAAACCATCACAAAAGCAGCAATAAAATAAAGCGTAAAAACGACAAATATTTTCCACTTTTGAATGTTAGAAGTTATTGTTAGCCATTCTTTTCGGTATAAAAAGGATAAACTCAATACACCATACACCCGATAAAATGGATAATACCAACGAGACATTTGATGTACCTTTTTTAGACGACCAAACACCACGCGATCTAAAACACCTAAGGACAATAGAAAAAAGAGTATCATCAAAATGTACCCTAGAACAGGCGTATCAAGGGTAGGAAAAAAATAGGAGATAAAAGAAAAACTAAGTGCTAGTAATAAAAAAACGCCCAAACTCATTAAGGTCATTATAACCGTTATCGAAAAAGATAAACTACATATCTTTTCTACCTGAATAATTTGTTCTGCGAGAGATTTTTGTTGCTTCGTTTTATCATTAAAATATTCAGAATAATTCAATCGCTCATAATTGATTCCTTGAGGGAATGCAAAATTTACGCCCAGCATGCCCAACCATAAGGCCCGCAAGATTAAATTAACCACAAAACCAATCAATAAAGCCCTACTAAACAGGTAGGTTCCAACTACGAGAATTAATACATAGGATTCAAATGCCGAAGACTGCAACACACTTACCAAATAATCTTTACAATATTGAGGAATTTTTAAAAGGAACAAAATAAAGCCACTGGCGAAAAGAATTTCAATTTGCCAACTATTGGTTTGCTGTTCTTCTAGCCACTTCGGCAGAAAAGTTTGGTTATCGTTTTTTTCTGACATGTTTGCTGAAAAATTCAGTTTTTTTTGCCTTACACCACATCCCTGGTTCGTTCCCCATTGACGAGTCGCTCGCACAATTTCTCAAAATGCTCCAGTTCTTCCGCTATGTTCTCTACTGCAATTTGCACCCCATAACGATAAGCAACCAAGACACCACCATACCCCTCAAAGGTCCAGCCTTCTTGATCTCCGACGTAATCAAGAAACTCTTCATTCAGTTGCTCCTTAAGCGCTTCCCTATCCGCTGTACTTAATTCATAGCGCTTGTCGAATTCCGGAGTCGTTGCAAAAAGGCGTTCCGGTGAAACAAACAATTCCTTCACGGCCGAAAGAAAGCCTTTTGGCCGGATGCTGAACAAGGCCATTTCCAATGTAGGATGTTGAAATTGATATACTGTCGTTGCACTACTCTTCAAATCCCCGTAATAGACATAATCGTATACGCTGAAAACCCCTTCGATCCGCCTGGACCCCATTTGCATCATAGACAAACACCTTTTCCCTCTTTTCCCTTTGAACAATTCAAACTTACTTAACTCAAGTGCTTGTCGCTCCAATCTACTACGACGTGAGAACCTCCAGCCACGTGAATAGGCAAGCGTCCGCAAGGCTATTTGTCGGGGATCGGATTTGACTAAGGAAAGAATATCGTCGAAGAAGGCTTTCATGTAGTAAGTGGTCAATTTCAGAGAAAGCCTTAAGATAGGTAGTTTAAGGAAAAGAGGGAAATCATAGGGAAAAATAATTGAGACCCCTCTTCAACGAAAACAACTGAATCAGCTTTCGGGATACTGGTGTTGACCGGAATTGTAGTGTAAAGTATTGATGATTGCTTCATTAAAACTTGCAGGCATTGTGGCTCTAATGTTAAAGAAGCATATTCTTAGCCTTCTTATAAAATATTCCTATATTCGTTTTGCGTTTACCTGATGAATTGGAAAAAACTTTTCAAGCGCTCCTATATCCACAGCAGTTTCAATCTCCCTCAAATTAATCACCTATGCTTGAACCCTACTCCGGCCCTTGGGGCTTTCCTGAAGCAGCTCACTTACTTCGCCGTACTATTTTTGGTCCAACCAAAGCACGCATCCTACAGGCCGTAGCAGATGGCTTTGAAGCGACTTTCGATCAGCTTTTCTCCGCTGCTCCCGTTGTTGATCCTCCGATTTATTATGATTTTGAAGATGACCCGGAGGCTACGATCGGCGAAACCTGGGTCGATAAGCCCTTAGACGGTGACATTGAAGATATCTATTTTGCCCGGGCTAAAACCCTCTGGGCCTGGTGGTTTATGCGGATGAACAAAGACGACCAAACC
>CBDUIU010000465.1:0-4366 GCA_965367335.1 uncultured Saprospiraceae bacterium | reverse complement strand
TCAGGGAAAACTCCAATGGACTACCGGTTCTGAGTTAAATACCAGTCACTTCATCGTACAACGCAGCCGGGATGCCAAAGTTTTTGAAGCAATTGGAGAGGTGAGTGCCAGTGGTAGCATTTCTTCGTCACAACAATATGAATTCAAAACGGGAACACTGAGTAACTCCACTTATTTTCGACTTAAGATCGTAGATCAGGATGGTAGTACTACTTTTTCTCCGATCATACAGTTACAAGCTGATTGCACTATTCAGCATCAACGTATCTATCCTTCTCCGGGGAATGATATTATTTATTATGAAGTTTACGTTAATCACGCCGGCACCGGCCACCTGGAAGTTTTGGATCATAGTGGACGGCAAGTAAAACAAATTTCCGTATCCGTTAAACATGAGCAAAACCGATTTTCATTAGGTATTAATGATCTCGCGGGCGGTGTCTATACCATTCGTCTGCGTTTGGAAAAAGAAATTGTAGGAATGCTTAAGTTTACTAAGATCTAAGCTCCTAAGTATACACTATGGTCAATAGACCTGTTTACACTTAAATCTTCCCAGGATAGCAAGTGCTTGAACAAACAATTAAAAGTAATTTATCTAATGAAATTAAATTTATCTATGTTTATCAAAAGTCAGGAATAGCTTTTCTGAAATTTTGAAAAACTCGATATATCATGAAAAGACGACAATTCCTAAAAACTGCAACCACTACCCTTGGTCTGCCTCTGGCCTTAAATGGCCTGGGTCTGTCTGCCATGGCAAAGCCTTTCTTATTCAATGCCATCAATGACGAAAATGACCGGGTACTAATTCTGATTCAATTGAGTGGTGGAAATGATGGTCTCAATACTATTATTCCTTTAGATCAATATGACAATTTATTTCGGGCCAGAGAGAATGTTATTATTCCGGAAAATCAAATCTTACCAGGTACTGATACCATTGGTTTTCACCCTAGCATGACCGGAATGAAGCAGTTGTTTGACGACCAACTGATGAGTATCGTTCAAAGTGTTGGCTACCCCAACCAGAATCGTTCACATTTTCGCTCGATTGAAGTCTGGAATACGGCTTCCGATGTAGACGAATACCTGCGAACCGGCTGGCTGGGGCGTTACCTTGGCGATCAATTCCCGGACTACCCGGAGAATTACCCTAACACTGACTTCCCCGATCCTTTCGCGATCTCTATGGGTTATCAGGTGGCTGATACCTGTCAAGGCAGTGCCTCAAATTTCAGCATCGCCTTAACGGACCCTTTCAACCTGCGCCAGCTACCGGAAACAGACAACCCCAACATGGGCAGTTCCCTCTATCAGGAAGAATTGTCCTACCTCACGGAAACCATTGCCAAAACAAATATATATGCTACCCGGATCGGCGAGTCAGCCAACCTGGGCAACAGTATGGTTACGTACCCGGATACAGAGTTGGCACAGCAACTTAAAAACGTAGCCCAATTAATTTCCGGCGGCTTGCAAACGAAGATATACACCGTCAGCCTGGGTGGGTTTGACACTCATGCCGTTCAGGTAGTCGATGGAGAGCCAACAATAGGACACCATGCTGACTTATTAGACATTTTGTCTGGTGCCGTGACAGCCTTCCAAAGAGACCTTATCGCGATGGGCTTGGAACAACGGGTAGTCGGTATGACCTTTTCTGAGTTTGGCCGGCAGATCAAATCCAACGGTGGCTTTGGCACGGACCACGGAACGGCTGCACCTTTATTGTTATTTGGCCATTGTGTCAAGCATCAAATCCTTGGGCACAACCCGGAAATTCCCAACCAGGTAGAAGTACAGGAAGGCGTACCCATGCAATATGATTTCCGGGACGTATATGGATCTGTGCTGATGGATTGGTTTGGGCTTACCGAAGATAAAGTAAAGCAAATAATTCACAGTGGTTTTCAATATCTTCCTTTGGTAAATTCATGTAATACTTCAGTATCCACATCACCTTTACCAAAATTGGACATGGAGGTCTATGCTGCCCCAAATCCATTTCAAACGATGACCACTATTCATTTTAATTTGGAAAAAACGGCAAAGGTTCACCTCACTATTGTGAATATCCTTGGCCAGGTCATAGCGATATTGATTGATAAGACACTCGGAGCAGGAAAGCAAGTGGTTAAATGGGATGGGCAGGAAGCTGCGGCTGGAAATTATTATTATCGACTGACCGTGGATGGATGGAGCAAAGTGGGCCTACTGGTGAAATCATAAGCTGGAGATCAAGTACTTAACCTCCGGTTACATTAAATTCGTTTTACGCTTATTATATCTGTTCGTTGAAACAGATATACAAGCCCCCCCTTTGTAATAAGGGCTTAATTTGTATTTTAGGGACCTATAGAATATAGCAACGCCTTCCAGACACTTGTCAGGAAGGCGTTTTTTTATGTTGATAGGTAATGTATCCTTTTTTGCATAAGCATATATTATTTATATAAGCCCCAAAAACCACGTCAAAATTTCCTATTTTGGGTCGGCAAAATATACAAAGGATCATTATTAGTTACATTTTCAAACCAATGACTTAATTATGAAAATCTGCAATTTTTTTGTTATCGTACTTTTTTTAGTTTCCTGTACCTCAGAAGTAAAAGAAGTTCAGGAGCAAGAACTCCAATCTTATACCATTGAACAATTTTACAAAAATACCAGGATAGGTGGGGGTGCTTTTTCAGAAGATGCAACTAAATTACTCATTAGTAGTGATGAATCCGATATATTCAATGTTTATGAAATCAATATTGCTGATGGCACAAAAAAGGCAATGACCAACTCTGACAACGAATCCTTCTTCGCCATCGATTACGTGCCGGGTACTAATCAAATTCTCTATTCCGCCGACAAGGGTGGCAACGAAATTGACCACATCTACTTACTAGAATCCGATGGAAAAATAACAGATCTGACACCTGCAGAAAATGAAAAAGCGCAATTTGTAGGTTGGAGTCAAGACAAAAAGTCGATGTTCTACAGCTCTAATAAAAGGGATGCAAAGTTTTTCGACCTCTATAAAATGAGTATTGGAGATTGGAACGCAGAAATGATCTACCAAAATGACGAAGGCTTAAATTTCTCTGACATCTCCAATAACGAACAATATTTTTCGCTTAACCAAATCATCACCACCAGTTCCAACAAACTCTTCCTTTTTGACAGAAAACAGAACAAGAAAATTGAAATCTCCGATGAGCCAGGGACCTATGCTAGCTCAGGATTCAGCAAAGATGACCAGTATTTTTATTATACGACAAACAAGGGTAAAGAATTCACCTACCTGGTTGAATATAACATTGCTAATGGAGAGCGCAAGGTAATCTACGAAACCAACTGGGATGTCTCCTATAGTTACCTCAGTGAAAAAGGAACTTTCCGGGTCATTGGCATCAATGAAGATGGAAAGAACAAGTTGATCATCCGCAATGTAGCTACCGGGAAATCCGTGGATTTTCCAGACATTCCCGACGGTGATGTGGTCTCAGCCAGTATCTCAGATGATGAAAATCGCATTCGTCTTACGGTGGGCACCTCAAAAGCTCCTAACAATATATATGTATATGACTTCACCACTAAAGAATTAAAAAAATTAACCGAAACCTTAAATCCGGATATCAACCCGGATCATTTAGCCGCGGCAGAAGTGGTGCGCTATAAATCGTTTGACGGCTTAGAAATTCCGGCGATCTATTACAAACCGGTCAATGCCTCGGCTGACAATAAAGTTCCTGCCTTAGTGTGGGTACATGGTGGTCCTGGAGGGCAGTCTCGCGTAGGGTATCGCCCTTTGATTCAATACCTGGTAAACAATGGCTATGCCGTCCTGGCTGTCAATAATCGTGGCAGCAGTGGTTATGGCAAAACATTTTTCACAATGGATGATCTCAATCACGGAGACAAAGATCTTAAAGATTGCATCTGGGGTAAAAAATGGCTACAGGAGCAAAATTATATCGCCGAAGATAAGATCGGGATCATTGGTGGCAGCTATGGTGGGTATATGACCATGGCAGCCATGACCTTTGCACCGGAGGAATTCAATGTCGGCGTTAATATTTTTGGCGTTACCAATTGGCTACGCACCCTCAAGTCCATTCCGCCTTACTGGGAATCCTTCCGGGAGGCCCTGTACAAAGAGCTGGGTGATCCTTATTCTGCTGACTCTACCCGCTTGTATAATATTTCTCCGCTGTTTCATGCCCATAAGGTTAAAAATCCAGTTATGGTATTACAAGGGGCAAATGATCCACGCGTGCTACAAGTAGAATCTGATGAAATTGTCGACGCAGTAAAAAAGAATAATGTCACCGTAGAATATATTGTCTTTCCAGATGAAGGGCATGGGTTTGTC
>CBDUIU010000464.1:0-4375 GCA_965367335.1 uncultured Saprospiraceae bacterium | reverse complement strand
ATCAAGTTATTTATGTTAGTGCTACTCCAGCGGATTATGAGTTGGAACAAACAGGGGGGGTAATCGTCGAGCAGCTTATTCGACCCACTGGTCTGCTGGATCCGCCAATCGAAGTGCGGCCGAGCTTAAATCAAATAGATGATTTGCTGGATGAAATTCAAAAGAGAATTGACAAGAAGGAACGGGTACTCGTCACTACCCTGACGAAGCGGATGGCTGAAGAGTTAGATAAGTATTTGAAAAAATTAAACGTAAAAGCCCGTTATATTCACTCGGAAGTAGATACGATGGAGCGGGTAGAAATTATTCGTGGGTTGCGATTAGGCGAGTTTGATGTGTTGGTGGGCGTAAATTTATTAAGGGAGGGACTGGATTTGCCGGAAGTTTCTCTGGTAGCGATCATTGACGCGGATAAGGAGGGGTTTTTGAGGAATGAACGCTCGCTTACCCAAACGGCGGGGCGTGCAGCACGGAATGTCAATGGCCTGGTCATTTTCTATGCGGATAAGGTTACGGATTCTATGCAAAGAACGATCGATGAAACCAATCGACGGCGCTCCATCCAAATTGCTTATAACGAAGAACATGGAATCACCCCTCGTACAGTTTCAAAAACCAGAGAGGAGATTCTCAACCAACGCTCTATACTTGACATTCGCGGAGAGCAAGGCAAAGCATATATTGAGCCAGATGAGCCGAGTCTGGCAGCAGATCCGGTTATTCAATATCTGGATCGTGATAAACTGGAAAAAATGATTAGTGAGACGGAGCGAAAGATGAAGAAGGCGGCGAAGGAGCTAGACTTTATTTCTGCTGCTCAATACCGGGATGAATTATTTGCATTAAATAAGCGACTGAAAGAAATGTAAAACAGAGGTGGACTTTTTAAAGCAGATTACTTCTGTGCACGGAACAATAGCCATAAAGTAATAATTGTAAAAACAATGTTAGGAAGCCATACGCCGAATAAAGGGGTTAGACTTTCATTGGCCGCAAAGACAGTTGAAAAACGAGATAGAAAGATGAATATGGCCCCGATCGCAACGCCTATTGCGAGATGTAAACCCATTCCTCCCCGCACTTTTCTCGAAGCTATTGCCATTCCAATTAGCGTTAATATAAATAAGGTAAAAGGTTCGGCAGAGCGTTTGTGCTTTTCAATTTCATAAATTTTAGTATTGCCTAAACCTCGCCGACGCTCTTCTTCAATAAATTCATTAAGAACAGGTGTTGTCATCATCTCTTTTTGATTTTGATAACGAACAAAGTCAGCTGGAAAAAGATTGATTAGGGTATCTAATCTTTTGCCGGAATCATACGTTTCTTTCATGCCATTAAAGGTGCGAACTTCGTAATCCGTCAACTTCCATTCCTGACTAGCCCCCATCCATTCAGCACGACGAGCTTTGAGTAAGTAAACTAATTTATTATCCTCAAAGCGCTCCAGGCGAAAATCGTTAGCAATGGAATCTCGCTTTCGATAGTGATCCACAAAAATTTTTGTTTGATCACCAATAAATAAATGCACATCTTCCGTTTTTCCTTTATCGTTGTATTTCCAAATAAAAGTATTTTCAAAGTTTAATCGCTTTTCATTGCCAAGCGGAATCAGGAAGTGGTTACTCAGTAAATGAATACCACCGATGGTTGCCGCGGCGACCATGTATGGTAACATCAACCGGCGAAAACTGACCCCAGCGTTAAGGATAGAAATAATTTCGGAATCATAGGCCATACGGGAGGTAAAAAAAATCACCGAAATCAGGGCATAGAGGGGAGTCAACATTCCGTTGATATAAATAACAAAGTTCAGGTAATAATCTATCAAAATTTGCTGAAAGGTACAGGGCTCTTCGATAAAATCTTCTATCTTATCACTGAAGTCAATAATCATAGCTATCAAGCTAAAGATTAGCATAGTGAATAAAAAAGTAGTCAGGTATTTCCTGAATATATATCGATCGAGAATTTTGAACATATCTTATTTTAGAGCTCCGCTAATCGTATTCCAAATAGACTTATAATCGAACTACCAATTTTTGCATCATCGCCTTTTTCCAAACGCTAAAATCACCGGCAAGGATATGTTCCCTTGCTGTCTTTACCAACCATAAAAAAAAGCTGAGGTTATGGATACTAGCAATTTGAGGGCCCAACAGTTCTTTGGTATGAAATAAATGCCGCACATAAGCTTTACTATAAAAACGACTGGTTTCACATGACGCCGTCTCATCCAAAGGACTAAAGTCCGCCTCCCATTTTTTATTCTTTATATTAATAATACCCTGTGCGGTATAAAGTAAACCATGCCGAGCATTCCGGGTAGGTAAGACACAGTCAAACATATCAATCCCTAAGCTAATGCATTCTAGCAGGTTTGCCGGAGTACCTACACCCATCAAATACCTGGGTTTATCCTGCGGCAGAATCTCCGTCATCAAATCAGTCGTCTCATACATAGACTCTACCGGCTCACCAACAGACAAACCACCGATGGCATTGGCCGGACAGTCAAAGTCGGCAATAGTTTTGGCCGATTCTTCCCGTAAATCCCGATAGGTACTGCCTTGTACAATGGGAATCAAGGTCTGTTCATAACCATATATCGGATCGGTATTATTAAAATGATCAATACAACGTTTAAGCCAGCGATGGGTAAGACCCATAGATTCCTTCGCATATTTATACTCACAGGGATAGGGTGGACATTCGTCAAAGGCCATGATGAAATCAGCACCTATAGCCCGTTGAATATCCATCACCCCCTCAGGACTGAAGAAGTGCTTAGAACCATCAATGTGCGATTGAAAGGTAACGCCTTCTTCTGTGATCTTCCGTCGATGGCTTAAAGAATAAACCTGGTAGCCACCACTGTCAGTCAGAATTGGCCGATCCCAGCCATTGAAACGATGGAGTCCTCCAGCAGCAGTCAAAATTTCGATACCTGGCCGAAGATATAAATGATAGGTATTACCTAAAATGATTTGAGCGTTTACATCATTTTTAAGCTCCCGTTGATGAACCCCTTTGACGGTACCAAGGGTGCCTACAGGCATAAATATAGGTGTCTCAATGCTGCCATGTGCCGTAGTGATTTTACCGGCACGCGCTTTACTTTCTGTATCAGTTTGTAAGAGTTCGAATTGCATGGGTGCAAAGATAGCAGGTTCTCGGGGAATTATAAGGTTGTTGAGCAACTGAGCGGAGGGAATACTAAAAAAGGGGGAAACCCAGCAAAATGATAAAGAATGGCTACTAATAGAAAGGCATATGGAACATGCAACAACACTGAATGAAGGGTATTAAAAAAGGGTCAAGACCTCTCGCATATCCTCAATAATTTCAGCACCTGCTTTGGCCAAAGCTTCTGCTGAAGTAGCTCCGCCAGGATAGCCCAGGACACGGATACCGGCTGCGAGAGCAGCTTCTACGCCATGGGTACTATCCTCGACCACAATGCACTTCTCAGGAGTGATACCCATGCGTTTGGATGCGTGGAGGTAGAGATCAGGAAGGGGTTTCCAGCGCTGAATGTCATAAGCACTAAAAATGTTCTTTTCAAAATAATGATCTAGTTTAGTAACCCTAAGGTTAAAATCAATTTTATTTCGGGGACCATTAGAGGCAACGCATGTGGCAACGGTTAAATTTTCAAGTAATTCGGGGATGCCTTTAATGGGTTCGAGCTCTGCTTCAAAAGCGATCCAGCTTCTCTGCCGGTAAACCTCCTCAAAATCTCCGGGTACTTTTTTGCCCGTCTTACTTTCATAAAAAGCGATGATCTCGGCCAGCGCAGTTCCGGCAAATCTACTTTCGAATGCTGCGGCAGAAATAGGCAACCCCAGATCAGTTAATTGTTGAGCGATTAGACGACTGCTGATAGGTTCGCTATTGACTAAAACGCCATCACAGTCAAATATAATTAGTTCGGGTGTCATGTGTTAGGTGATTCTGTGGACTTGTCTTAAAAGTACCTTATGGAGAAGAATTGATTAAGGCGGACTTTACTTAAAATTAACTCGTTGTATATAACCCATCAATTTCTTTAGCGTATTTTTTAGCTATTTGATGCCGACGTAATTTGAGGGTAGGTGTGAGTAAACCAGATTGAGTAGTCCAGCTTTCAAAAAGGAGTTGGTAGCTTCTGAGCCGTTCCTCTTTTTTCAAATGTTCATTAATGACCTGGATGATTTGATCATAAAACTGGATTACTTTTGGATTGTGCACCATAAACTGTGGCCCCGTCCAATGTACTCCATGTGCTTCACACCATTCTTTGAGGTGATCAAATTCCGGTAATATCAAAGCAGCCGGATAAGGTCGGTTTAAACCAATTACCATGCTTTGGTCAATAAAAGGAGAAGCATTAAGTAGG
>CBDUIU010000463.1:0-4380 GCA_965367335.1 uncultured Saprospiraceae bacterium | reverse complement strand
GTTAGCCGGCCTATATCCGTCGATCGTATTAGCTGGCTTCAAACCGGCTCATGCGCTTAAAAACAATTTGCCAAAGACCAGTTTTAGTGCAGTGACCTTGCGAAAATCATTAGTTGTCCTTCAGTTTGTCATTGCGCAAGCTTTGATCATTGGCGCCGTAATTACACTGTTGCAATTGGACTATATTCGATCAAGGGATTTAGGTTTCAGTAAAGACTTAATTTATACCTTCCAGTTTGGAGCAGACAGTAGTACGATTAGCAAACAAATAGCACTCAAACAAAATTTGTTACAAATACCGGGTGTTCTCTCTGCCAGTTTTAGCAGTGACCAGCCCCTCTCTGGTAACACCTGGGCAAGTAACTTTCGCTACGATGATCGTCCGGAAGATGAACAATTTCACCTTACCCTCAAATTTTGCGATACCGACTATCAAAAAACCTATGGCTTGAAATTGCTTTCCGGCCGGTGGATGAACCCCTCGGATACTATTCGCGAAGCTGTAGTTAATGAGACCTTCCTTAGAAAACTTGGTATTAAACATCCGGATGAAGTTATTGGAAAAAATCTCCGGCTTGGTGGGCGTAGATTTATACCCATTGTAGGTGTGACCGCAGATTTCCATACCCACTCGCTGCGAGAGGCGCATCAGGCTTTGATGATGACCACCAGAAAGAATTATTATTGGGAAGCCGGCTTAAATATTCATCCGGAAAATATTACTGCCACAACAGCTGCCATTCAAGCTGTTTACGACGAATTGTTACCGGAGCAAGTATTTGAAGGCCGTTTCCTGGATGAGAGCATTGCCGAATTCTATCAGAATGACAATCGACTCGCTGCTACCTGTAAAGGGTTTGGATTTCTGGCTATCCTCATTTCCTGTTTGGGTCTCTTTGGCCTGGCTACTCATGCGGCTTCCCGTCGAATCAAGGAAATCGGTGTACGAAAAGTACTGGGAGCCAGTGTCAGTAATATTGTAGGACTATTGTCGAAAGATTTTCTCAAACTGGTCTTACTAGCCTTAGTCATTGCTGCTCCCCTGGCCTGGTTGGTCATGGACAGTTGGTTAGAAAATTTTGCGTTTCGCATCAGTATACCCTGGTGGGTATTTATTGCTGCGGGTGTACTAGCCATGTTATTAGCTTTCTTAACAGTCAGTTATCAGAGCATTCGGGCGGCCATCGCCAACCCGGTGGATAGCCTGAAGAATGAATGATCTTTTTTCCATAAGCTATCGTTATCGCTTCTTTTCAAGAATTTGTGAACGGTTAACTTTTTAAACTAACTCCTATGTTTCAGAATTATCTAAAAATAGCCTGGAGAAACCTCCGCAAAAATAAAGTAACAAGTTTCATTAATATCTTTGGATTGGCTTTAGGTATGGCGGTCGCCATCATGATTGGTTTATGGCTACAGGATGAGTTGAGTTTTAATAAAAACCATGAGAACTATGACCGAATTGTACGGGTCATGATCCATCAAACTTCCAATGGCAAGATTAATTCGAGCCATGCGATTTCCATTCCAATGGGTCTTACCCTACAGCGTGATTTCAAGGATGATTTTGCAGGGATTGCGATTACCTCCTGGAACTTTCCAAATTTACTTTCCCACGAAAACAAAAGGTTCACCAAAGAAGGCATGTTCGTGCAAAGTGATTTCCCGGAAATTTTTTCCATCCCTTTACGAGCCGGAAGTTACGAAACGATCTTTCAGACACCCAATTCTATCATCCTCAACCAATCTATTGCAAAAGCATTGTTTGGTTCGGAGGATCCTATGGGAAAAACCGTACGTTTCAATAATGGCAGCGATGTAAAAGTAACCGGTATTTTTGAAGATTTTCCGAAAAATAGTTCATTTCACGAATCCTCCTATTTTACTACCTGGGATTTCTACAAGTCTGAACAGGACTGGGTGGAACGTGCATCAGAACAATGGGGTAATCATTCCTTTCAATTATTCGCCCAACTGGAAAAGAACGCAGATATAGCGGTGGTTTCTGCAAAAATAAAAGACCTCGAAAAAAAACATAACCCCAATAGCAATCCGGAGCACTTTCTTTTTCCGATGGAAAAATGGCATTTATATTCGGATTTCAAGAACGGTGTAAATGCAGGCGGGCGTATTCAATTTGTTTGGCTATTTGGGATTATTGGCGTATTCGTATTGTTACTAGCTTGTATTAATTTTATGAATTTAAGCACGGCCCGGTCCGAACAGCGGGCTAAGGAAGTTGGCATTCGAAAGACCATCGGTTCCATGAAAGGACAATTAATTGGTCAGTTTCTTAGTGAGTCGATATTGGTGTCAGGACTAGCGTTGGTCATTGCGCTTTTATTTGTTGGAGGTAGTTTGTCCTGGTTCAATGAAATCGCGGACAAGCAAATTGTCTTACCCTTTGATCAGCCTGTGTTTTGGTTAATCGTTTTAGCTTTCACCCTATTCACCGGATTTATAGCCGGCTCCTACCCTGCCTTTTATCTTTCTTCCTTTAATCCCTTAGATGCTTTAAAAGGTACTTTGAGGTTTGGACGATTCGCCACTTTACCCAGAAAAATCCTGGTAACTACGCAATTCACCGTGTCCGTTGCATTAATCATTGGTACGCTGGTTATCTACCAGCAGATCCAACATGCTAAAAACCGCCCCGTCGGTTATGATCGTAGCAACATTATGAGTTTTTATGACAATAGTGAAATAGGCACTCAGGAAGACGCCCTTAGAACCGAACTATTAAAAACAGGCAAAGTCCAGGAAGCAGCCTACTCCTCCGGCCCCATCACTAATATCTGGTCCAATCAATCTGGCTTTGATTGGGAAGGCAAGGATCCCACTGTTACTTATTCCTTTGGATTTACAGCCTGCTCACAGGAGTTTGGCAAAACAATCGGCTGGGAGTTAGTAGAAGGACGTGATTTTTCCCGAGAACGTGGAACAGATACCACGGCATTGATCCTTAATGAAGCAGCAGTTGATTTAATTGGATTGCCCAATATTGTAGGCAGAACAATTTCATATGGAGACGATCCTCATCAGGTGATTGGTGTCGTAAAAAACATGATTATGGAATCTCCTTACAGTCCGATCAAACCTTCTGTATTCAAATTAGAACCAAGCTGGACCAACATCCATACGGTCCGGCTGAAACCCGGGGTTCCCGTTAATGAAGCCATTGCAGCAGTGGAAGGTGTATTTAAAAAATTCAGCCCTAATACACCCTTTGAATATGAATTTATTGATGAGGCGTATGATGAAAAATTTCGTTCTGAAGAACGCATCGGAAGTTTGGCCAAGGTATTCGCGATTCTGGCGGTCTTGATTTCCTGCCTTGGTTTGTTTGGCTTATCCACTTTTGTCGCAGAGCGCCGCACCAAAGAGATTGGTATTCGCAAAGTGTTGGGCGCAACAGTTGCCAACCTCTGGGCCATGCAATCAAAGGGCTTCGTGGGCTTAGTCTTACTCTCCTGTTTGATCGCTACCCCGATTGCCTGGTATTTCCTTAATGGGTGGCTGTCTGATTATGAATATCGAATAGAATTAAACTGGATAGTATTTTTTGCATCTACCATGTTAGCAATCATCGTCACCCTGCTGACAGTTAGCTATCAAAGTATTCGTGCGGCATTAGCTAACCCGGTGGATAGTTTGAAAAATGAATAAGTATCATATAAGAACGACACGTTGAATAAGGGACAATTAAAGACATCTATTATAACCTAGTTTAAACCAGAAATTATGTTACAAAATTATTTGAAGATTGCCTGGAGAAATCTACAAAAAAATAAAATCACAAGTTTCATAAATATTCTTGGTTTGGCGATTGGCATGGCGGTAGCTATGATGATTGGCCTCTGGCTAAAAGATGAATTAAACTTTAATACCAATCACGAGAATTATGATCATATCGTACGTTTGAAAATTCGCCAGACGTTTAACGGAAACGTTTCAGCCAACAATGCCGTATCAGTTCCTGCCGGATTTACCATAAAAGATGATTTTAAGGATGACTTTAAACGGGCAGCATTAGCTTCCTGGAATTTCCAATATCTTTTAGCCAATGGGGACGAACGCTTCACTCGTAGAGGCATGTTCGTACAGAAAGATTTTCCCGAAATCTTTTCACTCCCTTTAACATCAGGTACCTACCAAACTATATTTCAGGAACCCAATTCCATTATTCTCAATCAATCTACGGCAGAAGCATTGTTTGGACAAGAGGATCCAATGGGACAAACGGTTCGATTTAATAATCGTGCAGACTTGAAAGTGACAGGTGTATTTGCGGACTTACCCAGGAATAGTTCCTTTCATACTTCTCAATATTTTACGACCTGGGATTTTTATGAAGTACATCAGCCGTGGGTAGCTAACTCC
>CBDUIU010000462.1:0-4381 GCA_965367335.1 uncultured Saprospiraceae bacterium | reverse complement strand
TAAGTAGGAAAAATATTCGCCAGAGGGTGATAATTGATAACGAGAACGCTCAGGAAGTCTAAAAAAATCTTCTACAGCATAAGTATACTGACCTTCAGTGCCTTGTTGCATTAAAGTTAAGAGAGCTTCAGGAGAAGAAGGGAGCTCCGGATTACCGGGGCGATCAGTGTTTTGGTGGGCAGATACGAGTTGTTCCATGTCAAATACTAGTTTTGCAATTTATCAAATGTAGTAACATAAACAGCGTAGCTGCTGCTATTGTTAATAAGTATTTCTTTTAGAAATCGCGAAGTTAAAGCTTTTTAATAATGACTAACCTTTAGTTTTCTATTAAATCCTGAAGGTGAGTTAAAATGAAAGGTGCAAAATTAATTTTTTTAGTTAGTTTAAAATTTTAATAAAATCACTATATTTACACTTTCCACTCCCATAAAATCAATTCGAGAAGCACCCACCAAGAGAATATTTCAAGTGTTTGAATAAGGCTAAAGTTGTCTTTTTCTAATGATTTAACACAGTAAACTGAACTAGAATTTGTTACATTTATTTGGCTAATATGGAACTATTATTGCTAGTTTACTTTACATGAAAAAGCCATATGAATGTAATTTTAAAATTGATAGTCTAATGAAAAACCTTTTTACCTCAATTTTCGTGGCTCTGTTAACCGTGACCAATGTTGTTGCTCAGGGGGAAGTATTGCCAAAAGTATTTATTATTGGTGAGCATGAAAGTAAATTTGAAATACTGGCTGATCAATATAAGGCCATGTTGTTGACCGTTTGTGAGGATGATATTGACGTAGCCTATGATCGATGGTTAGGGATGCTGAAGGAGATGGAGCATTATGCTACTTTTATCAATTATGATCTAAAAGGAATCAAAATGTGGTTAAATGTTTTTTATGAACCCAATGGGAAAGTAAAACACATTGCGTATTACCTAAAACCTAATTCTAAGAATGTAGATACAGAAGAATTAACTGCTTTTTTCTCTAGTTTTATCAACCATTATACCTTTCCTTTAGTTTCTGAATTGCGTTACTCACATTATGGCAGTGCTACTTTTCCTACGATGCCAAGACGGGTAAAAGTTAAAGAAGCCCAAGATAAAGAGGCAGGACAATTAGTAAAAGATAGTTCATCGAATAACAAATAAAAATGCGTCGGATTTCCACATGGATTGAAGACACCATCTACCAAATGAGATTTATGAAAGGGGCGTTTTGCCCCTTTTGTATTTGTAAACGATATGACATTGCATGAGCTCCCCACAATTTCGTTTTCTTTTCTTCTGCTTTTTAATCGTTTCATGTGGTAAGTCACCGACTTCACTTGAAATCGAATGGGAGCTTTTACAGGCTCCCATTCAAAGTAACTTGAATGGTTTACTGATCATCTCTGAAAAAGAGTGGTATATCACTGGGGGAGCAAGATTTAACCATGGTGTTGTCATTCATACTACTGATGCTGGCCAAAACTGGCAAATTGATTCATTGGATGCTCAGGAGATTAAAGATATTGCTTATGACCATGATCGCATTTTGGTTGCTGGAGATGGCGGTCAGTTGTTTACTAAAAGATCTTCGAATAACGATCCTTGGGAGCGCATCCACCTACCCACCTTCTCTAATTTCAATGCTTTAGCAGTACGGCAAGATGAGGTCTGGTTATGTAGTGGCCAAGCTTTCCAAAGTGGCCGCCTTTTCCACTCACAGAATAGCCAGGACCTTGTTTTTAAAGATAGTTTTGAACAAGAACTAAGTTCTATCACTTATTCCGAAGATAAAAACCTGCATGCGGTAGGTTATGGTCTTGTCCTTCGTTCTTCAGATGATGGAAAAAAATGGGAACAATTTCCTGTGTGGGGGGATTTTTTTCGGGATGTTTTTTTTCCTACTCCACAAGTAGGATATATCGTTGGGCACACAGGGACTATTTTAAAAACAATAAACGGAGGAGTTGCCTGGGAGAAAATAAGAAATCCGTCCAAACCGAAAGTCGCCAATGCTGCGCTCCGAGCAGTTTATTTTAGTGATGAAAAAACAGGATGTGTTGTGGGAGAAAAAGGAGTTTTATGGATTACTGTAAATGGAGGCGATTCCTGGAACCAAATTGCCAATGTCCCTGCAATTGATTTATTTGATGTTCGTCTATTAAATAATACAGGATATGCTGTTGGGGAAAATGGAACTATTTTTCGATTTTTACTTCCCTAACTCCGTGAATTAATTCCCTTCCGGGATTTTTTATTTTACCAATATAACCAATGCCATTTTACCTTTCCCTTTGTATTCATTTCAACGGCAGGAGAGGGCATTTTTAATATATTCAGTGCTCCGAAAACAATTTTTAAAAACCGACTCTTGGTTGGAATCTTTCGAAAGTCAATATCTGGGGCCAAAAAGAATTGTCGATAACGAGGAAAGTCATTTTTATCTAAAACATAATCTACACCTTCTGCTTCCCACCTATTAGAGAAGCCTCCGTAGAGATTTCCAACGCCATAACCGATTGCAAGGTTAAGGAAAGAGAGTTTACGATCTTTCGGTGGTAGAAAATCTCCCATATTAAAAGAAAGCCAAATCGTCATACGGTTATAATCTTTTAGAAAACCGGCGAAATAGCCGCCTCCATAAAGATCTTCTGCCCGTTGCCTTATAGTGTAGTCTGGACTTTCACCATCCACTGCAGGGACCAAAACATCTGGGTAACTCATAAACCCGGAAGATACTTTAAGCCGGATACGTTGCTCTTGCCAAAGTAATTCCTGTCCTACAAATAAGCCGGTACCCAAAGTATTAAAAGCCACATCACTTATCGAAAATCCCCATTTTTCCGAAAATCCATCTAAAACCTCAATACTTGTCTGGTATAAGGTTGATAGCCCTGCCCCAAGTAACAAAGAACGCCGCCGGTCTAAACCGGTCCAACGAGTTGTTTCAAAAGCCCATTCGGTTTCAAAGTAAGCAGTAAAGGCATGCCCGGCTTTATCCATTTGGTTCCACTCTTTTGAATCATTGAAGAAGTGAAATGAAGACCGCTCATAATCAGCATACCAAAGTTGATTTAATCCAATCATCGCAGCGCTATAACCACCAATTGCTAATCCAGATATAGCCAAAAATCTTTTTTTATTAAAGACTTTTGCTGGTTCTAAAAAGTTGGAATGAATAGATACTGTATCTTGGGCAAATCCCGCTATGCTAAGATGGAGAAGGATAAACAGAAGTATGGATTTTATCATATGGACTTTGTTACTGCAAAGATAGCTGTTTCAATATCGAATACATCCGGGATAAATAAACATTTAACGGAAATTTCCTGTTATTGATCTTAAAATAGGGAAGAACTCATTAACATTCATTACTTTAGCCATATTGCACTTTTTTGAATAAAATACAAAATTCAACAATATATGAAACAGAATAAGTTAGCAACCTTAGGTGTCTTTGTTATGGTTGCGTTGATCCTCATTATTGCATTATCCAATAGCCTTTTTTTAACGATTGAATCGGGTGAAAAAGGAGTTCTCTTTAAGCGTTTTGGTGGGGGGCTGGATAAAGAGACCGTTTATGGTCAAGGGTTCCACGTTATTGCTCCTTGGAATACGATGTTTATCTATGATGTTCGGATCAATGAAGATGTTGAACAGATGGAAGTACTTTCCAAAAATGGATTAAATATTAGGGTGGAATTATCTTTCCGTTATGCGCCAGTTGAAGACAAAGTAGGATATCTGCATGATGGAATCGGGCCTGCGTATCTCGACCGTATCCTCAAACCCGAAATTCGCTCCGCTACCCGAGAGGTTATTGGTAAATATTTACCCGAAGAACTTTATTCCACCAAAAGGGAGGCAATTCAAGTTGAAATTTTTAAACGAACGGCAGAGGCCGTTAATGAAAAATTCCTGCGCTTGGATGCAGTGCTGATCCGTGAAGTCGTTTTACCAGAGACTTTACAAGCTGCTATTGAACGGAAATTAAAGGAAGAGCAATCTTCTTTGGAGTATGAGTATCGCCTGACTAAAGAGCGGAAAGAAGCTGAGCGTATTATCATCGAGGCACAAGCCAAAGCGGATGCGAACAGAATTCTTAACTCAAGTTTGACAGATAAAATCCTGCGAGATAAAGGAATTGAGGCAACCATTGAATTGTCTAAATCGCCAAACTCCAAGGTTATTGTGATAGGTGGAGGGGAGGAAGGCTTGCCGCTAATCTTGGGTAATTAGAATCGCAAAAACATAATTCTATCTAATGGCCCAGCGTGACTTGTTGTTACGCTGGGCCATTTTATTCATTAAGTTTTCTTTTTCTAACATTTATATGCCTAGCTTAATTTCTGTTGTATGTGAATTGTTTTTTATGTATAAGTCTTTA
>CBDUIU010000461.1:0-4382 GCA_965367335.1 uncultured Saprospiraceae bacterium | reverse complement strand
GGCGACTGCTGGAACGGGGAGTGAACTTCATACAATTATACCATCGCGGTTGGGACCAACACTTTAACCTGCCCAGGAACCTGAGTAATCAGTGCCGGGATACGGACCAGGCTTCTGCTGCCCTGGTGAAAGACCTGAAACAACGGGGCCTCCTGGAGGATACGCTGGTGGTTTGGGGCGGGGAATTTGGCCGAACTAACTATTCTCAGGGGCAATTGACCCAAAACAATTATGGCCGTGATCACCACCCCCGCTGTTTCACGATATGGATGACCGGGGGCGGTGTCAAAAAAGGCATGACTTACGGCCAGACGGATGAGTTTGGTTACAACATCGTCAAAAACCCTGTCCATGTACACGATTTTCAGGCGACTTTAATGCGGCTGTTCGGTGTAGATCACGAACGGCTCACCTTCAAACATCAGGGACGATACTACCGACTCACAGATGTACACGGGAAGATCGTACGGGGAATATTGAGCTGATTTATAGCAAGGGCGCAAAAAGCCGGATCAGTTTCTCCAAAAACTGCGTAATTACCGAACGCTCCTTCCAGGCTTCATAACTAAGCTCCCGGGCAGCCGTAAGATCCTCTTGGAAAGCAGCTTTCAGGTCGGCGGCTATCTTTTCATCAAATAACATGGCATTTACTTCGAAATTCAGGTCAAAACTCCGATGGTCCAGATTAGCGGTTCCGATCACGGAAAGCTGGTCGTCGCAGACCATGGTTTTTGCATGAACGAAGCCCTTCTCGTAGAGGTATATTTTTACGCCTACAGCTAAAAGGTCTTCATAATGCGATTTGGAAGCAGCATTGACAAATTGGGAATCCGATACTCCGGGGACTAATAGGATCACATCCACCCCACGTAGTGCCGCCATTTTCAGGGCGCTTAAAAACTCCTGCCCGGGAATAAAATAAGGGGTAGTGATCAACAATTCTTTCCGGGTCAGATGGATGGCTTGCAAATAACTGTAGAGAATGGACGGATGAGGTGAGTCGGGGCCACTGGCAATAATCTGAGTCCAGGTATTGTGGGCAAAATCAGTTGGAGAAAAGCGATTAAAAAGTTGAGCGGTTATTTCCAACTTTTGTCCGGAGCAGAAATTCCAATCAGCAATAAAAATATGTTGTAAGGTCCAGACCGCCTGACCGGTAATTTTTAAATGTGTGTCACGCCAGTAGAGTTCATGGTTCGTTTCATTACTGTATTTATCACATATATTGATTCCTCCTACAAATGCGCTTTTTCCGTCAATCACGACGATCTTTCGGTGATTCCGATAGTTTAGGCGATTGGCAAGTTTAACAAATCGAACTTCGTAGAATGGGTATGCCTCTACCCCATTCGCCCGAAGTTTTGGTACGATATTGTTCCGGATATCACTACTTCCGAAGTCATCGTAAATAAACCGGACCTGAACCCCTTCGGCTGCCTTACGAATAAGAATATCCGCTACCTGATTCCCTATTTGATCATTTTCATAAATGTAGTAAGCGATATGGATATGATGCTTTGCCTGCTGGAGACTGTGCAATAAAGCCGGAAATTTTTGTTCGCCGTTGAACAGGACTTCCGCCTGATTATACTGGGTTAACAGGCTCAAATTGTCCGAAAATAGCATTTCCGTTATACCTTGGTATTGTTCGAATCTCTTACTGAACAGATCCGCATTCTCTTCTTTTAGTTTATAGACCGTTTCTAAAACGGTTTTAGCTAACTCCCGGTCAGAGGTTAATTTTTTGGAGTAAATAATGTACTTGCGGTAATTTAAGCCCACGGAGAGATAAATGATCATACCAATGATCGGCAATACAATGATCAGTAAAAGATAGGCCGAAGTCTTTACCGGTGACCGGGTATCGAATAATACCCTCATACTCACACCCACCAGGAGCAAGGCATAAATGATTTCAGAAAGAATTATCCAATCCATATTCTTAGCGGTTGAATAACCTATAGATATCTGTACTGCATCTGAGGTAGATGCCTACTTACTCATTTTCAGATCCTGTAATCTGTAAAAAGATAACCACCAACACGGTATAGGGAGCCCTTTAGAAATCAGGATTTTTTCATCGCTCTATCTATAGACCATGGGTTCACTTTTTCTCCAAATTCGTAGAGCAGAACGGCAAATGCCAGGTGGATAAACTGCGACGGCAATGTACCCCAGTTTTCCTGCAGACAGGAGCCTGAAATTAAAACCACCATGAGCATCCCAGCGCCGAAAGCTGATCTTTGGGTAAATGCCCCAAGCAGCAGTAACAAGCCGAGCAGAAATTCGACGGGAGGAATGGCGTAGCCTACTACTCCTGCCAGAAAAGCGGGAACCAGGGTTTCCTGAAATCCTTCTTGCAGGCCACTCGAAAATGCGGTTATCTTTGGGATCCTTACCAAGCCGTGGAAAAACAAACTGGCACCCAGTGCTAAGCGTAGAAGTAAATAAGATATTGGTTTCATATTATTGCTGTTATTCGGGAGTAGGGTACTGAACCAATAGCCCCTTATGAATATTGATAGTGGACGAATATTTTTTCCTGGATCTCCGAAAAATAATCACTTCAGTTCCGGAGAAGTATTTTCCGGGTCCAGATCTCTCCCACCTGGTCGCACGATAATTTGCATTTGGTAGATCGCAATCTCATTGAGGCGCTGGAGACGTTCTGCCTGGCTGAGGCCCTCTCGAATGAGTTCTGCATTAATGGCCTCAAGATTCGCCAATACGACCAACTGTTCCGGAGAAGCATGGTCACGCATATTGCCTTTTGCATCGGGATTGGTTCGACGCCACTCACGAGCCGTATGACCGAAAAGTGCGAGATTAAGTAAATCGGCTTCGGAAGCGTAATGAATGGAAGCCTGATCTTTGGTGATCCGATGTGGCAGAATGGATTTGACTGCTGTGTTGTGAATTCGGAAATTGATCTTGGTGAGGATACGGCGTACATCCCATTGAAAATCTTTTTCTTTTTCCTGTTGCAGTCTTTGAAATTCTTTAACCATGTACAACTGGAATGCCGGGGATACCCAATAACAAAAAGCTAATGCAATATCTTTATGACCAAAAGTCCCGCCGTACCTGCCAGCCTTGGCTTCCATGCCAATAGCCCCCGTTTTTTCCACCCACTGCCTGACTGACAACTTAAACCGATTAAGGCCCGTTTGCCCAAAAATTTCTTGGAAAGGAGCCATTTGGAATCCAGGGTTATGCAATTGCTCCCAAATTCCTAAAAACTCAACTGTATTTCTATTCCGCATCCAACTTTCAATGAGGGATCCATCCCCATCAAATTTTTTGGCAATATCTGTCAAACTAATATAATCATCATCCTTTTTATGAAAAACGGTGATTTCTTGCCCCTGTACCACAATAGTGGTTTTCTTATTCGCCATAGTTTATTTCAGCTTACTTTCTAATTCCGTCGAATTCGACGGAATTAGAATTCCACACTCCAAATGTCCCCATTAGGTACACATTTAAAATGTTTTATACCAATTCACAGTTTCTAAAAACGGTTCCGGTCTCAAACAGCCTCTTCCAGGCGCTTTTTGTATTCTCTCACCGCACGGCGGATCTCGCTCTCCCCCATTTCTTCATACATATAATGTTTTAAAGCCATCGAGATAAACTCTGAAATATCCCGACGATCCCAAAAAGCTGCGGCCTTAACCTCAAAAAGAAACTCTTTTTCGACGGTATAAAAGAAAGAATCCTTTTCGATATCCTTTTTTTTGCGACCTCGTTTCTTTTTTGGTGGTGTGACCTGTGTATCTGTAGCTTCTACCGGGGTCGAAGCTTCTTTTTTAGCTTCCGTTGTGGTGGTGGTCAGTTTTTCCTCTTTCTTATCCGGCTTTTGGGTTTCTTCAGTCGGAGTATCAGCCTTAGCAGTCCCGCCGGAAACCAGCATATCCAGTTTTTTAGAACGGTTGGTCCCCATTAAACTGTCGGTGAAGTTTTTCTTAGCCATAATGCAATTAGTTAATGGTCAGTAAGTCAGACAAAGTAAATCTGTGCTTATTCAATGATTCAAAGTCCGTTATTGGCGGTTATTGGCAATATTTTTGTGAAGTTTGGTCCAAGAGGGTGATATACCTTCTAATTTGCCCATAGCTCCCCCAAAGAGTACACATTAGCCGCTAACCAGTGCTTCGTGCCTTTTAAGGACTTCCTGGGTCAATTGATCATAATCATGAGCGCCATTACAGCGAGCATCATAATTATAGACGTCCGAGCCTTGCGCCTGAGCTTCCGCTACCGCAATATTGCTGCGAATCGTCGTTTGAAAGACCAGATCACCGAAGCGATCCCGAATCAGGCCCTCTACATTGCTCTTGATCACCAACCGGCCATCGAATTTGGTGAAAAATACTCCCGTG
>CBDUIU010000460.1:0-4390 GCA_965367335.1 uncultured Saprospiraceae bacterium | reverse complement strand
CCGCTTCCATCCCTGGCAATCCACCTAACATGGTAGGAATATGCATTCCAGGATTACCGACAGTAGCGACGTGCAAGTCATTCAATTTATCTTTTTGAATGGCTTCCAGGCCGAAGAAGGTGAAGAAAATCTCGGATTCGATGCCTTCCATGCGAGCACCGTTAGCGAGTATAAAGCATGCATACACATTATCTAAAGTAGCTTTAGACAAGATCAGCATCATTTTTTTGACTTTACCATTTGAACCATTTGATTTACTCATGGTATTTATTTTAGAATTAAGAGAATAGGTTGATTAGGGCTGAAGAAAATCCCGGTTAAATACAACTGACTGGTTTAGGGATTCCGGAAATCCGGCTCGCCTTTTTCAGTGGACCTCCAGGGAAAAGTTGATAAAATTCTTTGATACTGACTACCCCACTTTTTCCAACTTTTCGAATGGTTAGCGGTATCTCTTGCCGGTATTGATTCTGGATATAGTCTACGACTTCCCAATGCCGATCGGTCATCTCGATTTCTTCTTCGGCAGCGATCGCCATTCCGATTTCCCGGTTCCATTGATTCAGGTCATTCAAATAACCTTGATCACTACAATCGATACAAGTGCCTGCATATGTTTTTTCCATGATATTGTCTGTTTTGATTTATAATTAAATTTCTGATCGTTATGGTTTAGGCTTCTACTTCTTCTTCAAGGTCTTTCCCCGCTGTACTCATTGTTGCAGAGACAAATGGGATGTGTCGACCTTTGAGTAACATATTCCAGTAGACCCAACGGAATGCTAGTTTACCAAAGTGATTCATTCGAGACTCTTTCAGCAAACGCAGTGGTCCGATTCCCGGAAAAGGGAAGGTACCGGTGACCGGTTCGGTAGTATAGTTAAAGTCAATTAACAATGCTTTCCCGTTACCTGTCTCGACGAAACAATTGGCATGTCCGTCAAAATCGGCCTTCAACTCTTTGCCTGCGATATAGCGCAGAATATTCTCGGTGAGAATCTCTGCCTCAAAGTGCGCCACGGATCCAGCTTTAGAAGCCGGGATATTTGTTGCATCACCAATAGCAAAGATGTTATCTTTCACCTTGCTTTGTAAGGTAGCTTTATCTGTCGGCACAAAATTCAAGTCATCTCCAAAGCCAGAGCGTTCTACCATAGGGTCGCCCATGTTCGTTGGCACGGTAACCAGCAGGTCATAATCAATTTCTACCTCGGCATAGTCAATGATCTTTTTATTTTCGCCGTCTACCCTTTCGATATTAAAATTAGAGACCAACTTGATGTTTTTCTCTTCCAATAAATAACCTAATTCTTTGGCGGCTTTAGGTTTGGTAAAGGCACCATCCATGGGGGTTACAAAAGTGATGTCCACTTTATCCCGCATGTTTTTGTTTTTAAAATAAGAATCTGCTAAGAAGGCAAACTCCAGCGGTGCTACCGGACATTTGATCGGCATTTCACAGATATGGACCACTAATTTTCCACCTTTCCATTCCCGCAATTTATTGCGTAAATTTCTAGCCCCTTCGAAGGTATAAAAGTCAAAGACATCCTTGTGCCAATGATCGCCTAACATACCCTCTGTTTCCTGCGGCGCAATGTCCGTCCCGGTTGCGATAATCAAAATATCATAGGATATGATTTCCCCATTTTGCAAGTATACCTGATCGGCATCCTTATCAATTTTGTCAATTTTTTCCCGAATCAGCTTCACCCCTTTGGGAATAAACTGATCAATGGATTTTTTAATTTGCTTTGGTTTATAGATATCAAAAGGAAGAAACAAATAACCGGGTTGGTAATAATGCGTTTCTTCTTTATCTACTATGGTAATCATCCACTCGTCTTTGGGTAAATCATGCTGTAAATGATTCGCCATCATAGTCCCGGAAGTACCTGCTCCTAAAATGAGTAACTGTTTCATGCTGCTTGGTTTTGATTTAATACACAGCAAAAATAGCCTGCTTCCAACGCCTAAAAAGTAATTGACATCACATAAAACGATGACATTCGTCACCACTACTGGTTCGTTTTCTTGCCAATCTCCGGTATAAATAAAGTTAAAATGCTATTTTTAGCGAAATTTGACACGAAGTGAAACGCATCCAATTATTTGAATTTGAAGATCAGGCCTGGTTTCCCGATTGGATACGCAGAAGCCTTACCAATCTGCTTGTGGTGCTATCCAGATGGATGGGTATCGGGGCGGTACTGGCGGATTTAATCGCGGGTATCCTCAAGGATAAAAAGCTTAATCGTATTGTTGATCTTGGCTCGGGGTCTGGTGGTGCTATGCCGGAAGTGATGAAACTTTTAGCAGAAAAACACGAATTACATGATGTCCAGTTTATCATGACTGATTTATATCCAAACCCGGAAACCATCCAACATTTCAAGGACTCTGGCAATAAGCGGCTCCAGTTTTTCGAACATCCCGTAGATGCCACCCAGCTCGCCACTGCTCCGGCCGGACTTAAAACGATGATTAATTGCTTTCACCATATGCCTCCTGATATTGCCCGGAAGATTTTATCATCTGCCCAACAACACAAGCAGCCATTTTTAATCTATGAACTTGCAGAAAACAATATTCCGCTTTTAGTTTGGGCGCTATTTTTACCATTTGGTTTAGTAATACTTTTTATAATCAGTCTTTTTATGACCCCCTTTGTCCGTCCCTTAACCTTGCGTCAACTCTTTTTCACTTATCTCATTCCTATTATCCCGATTACTTATGCCTGGGATGGACAGGCTTCCCTTCCAAGGATGTATTCTATGAGTGATCTGGATGAGCTCTTAAAAGATTTGACTTCCAATGAATATGTTTGGAAAAAAGGGATTGCCAGAGGAAAAAATGGCAAGAAAGCAGGCACTTATGTCCTGGGGCTACCGGTTTAATTATTTTTTTTGTAGTTTAAGTATTAAGAACAAACACTTTTTTATGAATGGAAATATTATTACGTCGAAAAATATTGATCAACTCAAGACCCGGAAAGATGTCGAGGAGTTGTTGCAAAAAAAAGGATTTAACTACGATACGATACAGGCACGAATCGACTACGCGCAGGAGTTGGAAAAACTACAACTCGAATTACTCAAGTTGCAAAAGTGGGCATTGAAACAAAGAAAGCGCATTGTTATCATTTTTGAAGGGCGGGATGCTGCGGGAAAAGGAGGTGCTATCCGTCGTTTTAACCGTTACCTCAACTCCCGGACAGCAAGAATAGTGGCCCTGGGAAAACCCAGCGATATAGAAAAAGGCCAATGGTATTTTCGGAGGCATGTTAAAGAGTTACCTAATGAAGGAGAGATGGTATTTTTTGATCGAAGCTGGTACAACCGTGCAGTAGTGGAGCCCGTGATGGGATTTTGCACAACAGAGGAGTATCGCCAATTTATGCAACAGGTTCCGGAGTTTGAACATATGCTTTACGAAGATGGTGTAAAGATTATTAAGTTATGGTTTACTATTTCAAATGAGGAACAAGCGAAACGATTTAATTCCCGCCAAACCAATCCACTAAAGCAGTGGAAGATCAGCCCGGTGGATCTTAAGTCGCGAGACCTTTGGAAAGAATACACCCAACACATCCGTGAAATGTTTGTTAGAACCCATACTAACTTTAGTCCCTGGACCATCATTCGAACGAACAATAAGAAGGAAGCCCGATTGGAAAGTATTCGTTATGTATTGTCTAAATTTGATTATTCCGACAAGGATAAAACAAATCTGAATTTATTTCCGGATCCAAATATTGCCTTACGTTTTCATCGATCAATGATGGATTGGGTATAAAAAAATGGGAAAAGAAAACATGTTGAATAAAAACGACCTTAAGTTACTGAACTCCAATAGAGGCTTAGAATATCTCCTTAGTTCAGAACAACCGGATATTAAAGAGGCTTTAAAACAACTGCGTTACGAAGAAGCCTTGGTGCCCTTGCAGATCAAAATGATCCATGCTCAGAATGAGGTTGTTAAGAATGGAGAACGGATATTAATTTTGGTGGAAGGGCGCGAATTTGCTGGCAAGGGTGGCGCCATCGCATCTTTTACCGAGCACCTGAATCCAAGGGCCATGCGTTTGGTAGCCCTTAATAAACCGACGGCGGATGAAAGTGGCCAATGGTATTTCAAACGATATATTGAACAGTTGCCCGGGCCAGGTGAAATGGTTTTCTTTGATCGTAGCTGGTATAATCGGGCCCTGGTAGAACCTGTCAATGACTTTTGTAGCCAGGACGAATATGAGCGATTTATGAAAGAGGTAAACTCATTTGAACAGATGTTGATAGGTGACGGTATTCAGCTCATCAAACTATATTTTTATATCAGTAAAACAGAACAAAAAAACAGGATTGAAGAGGTAAGGCACAATCCCCTTCGCAGT
>CBDUIU010000459.1:0-4392 GCA_965367335.1 uncultured Saprospiraceae bacterium | reverse complement strand
ATTCCCACGCCCTTTCCTTTGGTGCTGAGGTGACAATGACTTCGCCTGATCATTCCAGCGGTACGGACCGGGCCGCAGAGGTGGCTGAGAATTATCCGGATTATGATATCATACTTAATATCCAGGGGGATGAACCATTTTTATTTCCCGAACAATTAGATCAACTCTGTCGTATTTTACTGGAAAATGAAAAGGCTCAAATTGCCACGCTGGCCATTCCGGTCCGGTCGCTGGAAACGTTGGAAAATCCCAACAAGGTAAAGGTTGTTTTAGGGAATTTGGGACAAGCTTTGTACTTTAGCCGCCAGGCTGTCCCTTATTTGAGAGAGATAGCGCCTGAGCAGTGGTTGACGCATCAGTGTCATTATAAACATTTGGGTCTTTATGCCTTCCGACGGGGAACGCTTCTCGCGGTTAGTCAGTTACCTCCAAGCCGATTGGAACAGCTGGAAAAGCTGGAACAACTAAGATGGCTGGAGCAGGGGTACTCGATTTACGTTGGTTTAACAGATAAAGAGAGTTTTGGCATCGATAGCCCGGATGATTTGGATCAACTTCTACCAAGGAATAAAAATCAGTAAATAAAAATGGATGACACTTTAAATAATACAATCAAAAACAGGCTGTTAAAAGTTGCTATTATAACATTTCTCAATTTTCAAATTTCCATAGGACCACGTTGATACTTCTCTTTGACATAGGATTCCTTCCCATTCGTATTTGGGATATTCTCGACATTCTGATCGTTGGGTATCTGATGTATCAGATTTATAAATTGCTGAGGGGCTCTATTGCGTTTAATATTTTTATTGGATTTATTCTGGTTTACGTCGTCTGGTGGTTGGTAGGGGTGTTAAAAATGGACTTGCTGTCTTCTTTGTTGAGTCAGTTTGTAAGTGTTGGTGTCTTAATGTTATTGATTGTGTTTCAACCGGAAGTTCGCCGTTTTTTGCTATTACTTGGGGATAGTACGCTGCGACAACGTTCTAATTTTTTCCGAAGGCTGATAGACCGGGAATGGGAAACAACCAGTAGCGAACAGAAAAAGGTGAAAGCGATCAAAAAAGCTATGTTGAGAATGAGTCGTACGCGGACAGGTGCACTTATTGTTATTGCAGAAAATGTTAACCTGGAAACCTTTAGTAACTCTGGGGTTACCCTGGATGCTCAGATCTCTCAGCCACTTATCGAAAGTATCTTCAACAAAGAAAGTCCCTTGCATGATGGTGCAATGGTGATATCCGGAAAACGAATTAAAGCTGCAAGTGTAGTGCTGCCAGTGTCAGCTAACCCGGATTTGCCTAAAAACGTAGGGCTGCGCCATCGGGCTGGGGTAGGAGTGACGGAAAATACTGAAGTGGGGGTTTTTATTGTTTCGGAGGAAACAGGAAGGATCGCATATGCAAAAGACGGCAAATTAGAACGTGGGTTAGAAGAAAGCCGCTTGGAAGAATTGTTGAGCAAACATTTGGAAACTGACGGGTAAACCAATACATTTGCTTAGCACAACAGGTGCAAGAGTTATATCATTCCCTTATGGCAGTTAATATTAAACGTATTGAAGAATTTACCCTTAGCCCGGAAAAAAGTAAAGCCGTAATAGAATTGTTATGTGATTGCTTTCCTGATTATCCCAGAGGCCGGACTTACTATAAACAGCTTCCCGACTTTCGATACCTGGCTTATCAAGATAAAAGCCTGATCGGCCATCTTGCTGTAGATCATCGACTAATCAGTATTAATGGACAACAGGCAAGAGTTTTTGGAGTGGTTGACCTCTGTGTTGCTGCTCAGTTTCAACAACAGAAGGTAGCTACTTCTTTACTGCAGCATCTTGAAAAACTTGCCAGGAAGCATCATTTGGATTTTATACTTTTATTGACCGAAGATCATTCCTTTTATGAAAAACAAGGCTATTCCCTCGTTGATAATCCTTGTCGCTGGCTAGTCATGCAAAACCACAAATCTCTTGGTGTCATCGAACGCCAAATGAATGAAACCTTGATGGTTAAACAAATCGGTAGCCGCAATTGGGAGAAAGGGGTATTAGATTTTTTAGGGTATATTTTTTAGAATCCACGCTGCTTTGTAAGGATAATATACGCTAAGAAAAGCTAGCCTTATTTTCAGAGATCAAACAATTCAGTCAAGCCATTCATTCCTCCAAAATTCATCGTTCAATTCATTATATTTGCCCACTCAAACTGATTCAAAATAAATCATTCATATGCAACAACTCAAGTCCTACCACAAAGCCAACGAAAAAAGATACTTAGAAGAACTGCTTGAACTCTTGCGGGTACCCTCCGTTAGTGCAGATCCGGCTTATAAAGAAGAAGTCGCAAAAACTGCTAAAATGGTACAAACAGCCCTTAAAAAAGCAGGAGCTACGGTCGCAGAGATCCATCCAACCAAGGGACACCCCATTGTCTATGCGGAAAAAATCATTGACAATAAACTTCCGACCATTCTAATCTACGGTCATTACGATGTCCAACCTGCTGACCCCTTGGAACTTTGGGATTCACCTCCTTTTGAACCGGTCATCAAAAAGGTGCTATTTATGCCAGAGGTTCTTGTGATGACAAGGGACAGATGTATATGCATGTGAAAGCTTTTGAAGCCATGGTCAAAAATGACTGTCTACCTTGTAATGTGAAATTTTTGATCGAAGGAGAGGAGGAAGTCGGCTCTGTCCATCTGGAAGCTTTTTGCAAAAAAAATAAAAAGAAGTTAGCAAATGATGTCATTCTTATTTCTGACACCTCAATCATTGCTAACAATGTGCCTTCGATAACCACCGGGCTGCGGGGCTTAAGTTATATAGAAGTGGAAGTGACGGGTCCAAACCGTGATCTTCATTCCGGGACTTATGGCGGAGGCGTAGCCAATCCGATAAATATTCTTACTAAAATGATTGCTTCTTTGCATGACAAGCGAGGCCACATTACCATTCCTGGTTTTTACGATAATGTTGAGAAAGTCAGTAAAAAGGAACGTACGGCGATGAACGAAGCACCGTTCAACCTTAATAAATACCAGAAGGAGTTGGCTATCAAAGAGGTTCACGGGGAGAAAGGATATACGACCCTGGAACGTACTTCTATCCGCCCGACGCTGGACGTTAACGGTATCTGGGGTGGTTACATTGGTGAAGGAGCCAAGACGGTATTACCTTCAAAAGCTTTTGCTAAAATTAGTATGCGACTGGTGCCTAACCAAAGTAGCAAACGGATTACCAAGCTATTTGTCGATCACTTCAAAAGTATTGCTCCACCTTCCGTTAAGGTAAAAGTAACGCCGCACCATGGGGGAGAGCCCTACGTAACACCAACGGATTCCATGGAATACCAGGCAGCAGCGATGGCCATGAAAGCCGGATTCAGCAAGGAGCCGATCCCTCAACGAGCTGGAGGTTCTATACCAATTGTCGCCTTATTCGAAAAGGTCTTGGGCAGCAAATCCGTGCTGATGGGTTTTGGATTAAACTCTGATGCGATCCATTCTCCAAATGAACACTACGGGCTATTTAATTTTTACAAAGGCATTGAGACCATCCCTTACTTTTATCAATATTATACGGAATTGAAATCTAAGTAATTGGTGGGTAATAGTGCTTGCGAAAATTTGAACCTCAAGATAAAGCGTTAAATTTAACAAGAAACGTGTTAGATATAAAATCGGTCAAACATCAGATTCACCTGATGTTTGACCGATTTTTTTAGTTCATCACAAGCTGATTATCTATGAAAACGGATTTGGCCATTCCACATTTTCCTCCTATCTTCGTTTATAAACTGTTTTAGAACACCCAAGCTAATCAGTTAACACAACCAAAAACCGTTTACCATGAATGCATCCCTCCACCTCCGTGGATGTTGGTTCGTCTTCATCTGCTCTCTACTGCTCAATTTACCGCTTACTGCTCAAATTTACGTTGATGCTACTGCTTCTAGTAGTAGGCCAGACGGAACGTCCTGGACCCGCGCATTCACTGATTTGCAAGATGCCTTAGCGGAAGCCAGGGCCATTGGCAATAATGTGGAAATCTGGGTGGCAGCGGGAACCTACATGCCCTCCACTTCGGATCGTTCTATAGCTTTTGAGTTAGTAGCAGACGTTCCGGTATATGGTGGTTTTGCCGGCAATGAGCGAAACCGTGAAGATCGGGATCCTAGCGCTAACCCTACCATACTTAGCGGTGATATTGGTACCCCAGGGGTTACATCGGATAACAGCTACCATGTGGTGGCTATGCTACAATCGGATCAGGAAACCATGTTGTTGGATGGCTTTCAGATAACGGGTGGAAATGCAACCGGTACGACTGGCAACGAAGGTAGAGGAGGCGGCTTGTTTATCCACGCACATAGTTTTCAGGACACCTTTCGC
>CBDUIU010000458.1:0-4411 GCA_965367335.1 uncultured Saprospiraceae bacterium | reverse complement strand
ATTACAAAACACCCTGGAAACGCATCTTCGGAGGACAAGTGTTAGGTCAGGCGCTGCACGCTGCTTACCAGACGGTGCCAGCCGATCGTTTTGCTCATTCCCTGCACAGTTACTTCATTCTCGCCGGTGACACAGAAGAGCCCGTGGAATATCTGGTGGATACCATTAGAGACGGAGGCAGTTTTACCACCCGACGGGTCATTGCCAAGCAGAAAGGCCAGTCCATTTTTATCATGGCAGTGTCTTTTCAACTTCGCCAGGATGGCTTTGATCACCAGATCACCATGCCTAATGTATTGCCTCCGAATGTGCTGCTACCAGATTATGAGCAGGTCAAACACCTGGAGCAAACCAACCCTAAGCTGTACCAACGACTGACCCTCATCCATCCCAACGCGATTGAGTTTCGCCCGGTGGAAAATTACCACCAGGCACATCCGAAGCCTGCCCGTCCCTACCGGCATGTCTGGTTTCGCGCCAATGAAAAGGTCGACTTAGGGCTGCCTATGCAGCATCAACTCCTCGCTTATGCCTCCGATTATAACCTACTCACCACCGCTGTTCTCCCTCATTTGGATGAAGTAGCCGAAGGAAAGGTCTTTTACGCCAGTTTGGACCATGCGCTATGGTTTCATCGGGATTTTAAAATGGATGACTGGTTATTGTATGCAACGGATAGCCCGAGTGCCTCGGGAGCACGTGGATTTTCACGGGGAAATATCTTTACCCAGGAAGGAGTATTGGTGGCAAGTGTTGTACAGGAAGGCTTGATCCGGAGGGTATCCTAACTTTTTTTACCAAAAAATAAAAATAAGTAGATCAATCGTGGATTACAGCAACATAACTCCATTAAAACACGTAAATGTTATTGTCTTCCGAAAGATAAATTGATAGAAATTATTGCGTTAAATCACAATTTTGTATATTTCCAGACTTCTATCATAGTTCATTCAGATTTTAACATATTTCGACAAACGATTCTTAGATTTGAAGCGTTTTACTACTACTTTACCGCCACTTAAACTAACTATCTAAAACCATTATTTATGAATATCCGCCCTATTCAAGTTAATGTTGTCGAATCTTCTCAGGATTTTATTACGGTCAAATTACCTTTTCTTGAAGTTCCTGTCCAAATGAACCATGAACTCTTCCGCAATCGTATGAAAAGTGGATATTTTCACATCATGGATGAGCAAGACAGTTCGATACCAGGCATAGCTTCCTAGTAAGTGTTCTAAGTCATTTTTTAACTATCATATTTTTTTTCTTGCTGGAAAACAGTTCCTGTTTTTTTGCCATTCTCCTACATTGTAGCAAACCTTAAGCTGTCCGTTTTGTTAGATGACCATGAAAATCCAACTCAAAACAAAGGTTAAAGGTAATTATAAGACAGTCATGTCCCGTTTTGATCGTCAGCTATTTGAAGCCCTCAAGCCATCATTAGTCGACATGGAAATTGTAGCGTTCACCGGCTCGCAGAAAGGCGATCGGGTGCACGTCCGTTTTAACAGTCCACTACGGGCAGAATGGATCAGCATCATTACAGAAGCCGGTGAAAATGAACAGGAAGCCTTTTTTACTGATGAAGGTGAAAAATTACCCTTTCCCCTCACCTATTGGCAGCATAGACACACTGTTCAAAAAATAACGGAAGACAGTAGTTTTATTATCGATGACATTAGCTTCAAAGGACCAAATCAATTGATAACCTATTTATTATATCCGGCTATTTATTTAGGTTTTTATCCGCGAAAAAAGATTTATCAAGCTTATTTTGGGAAAGCATAAGAAATAGGTGTATTTTCACTACTTCCTCCGCTGCTGTTATCTGTAGGATCCAAATTTACACTATGACTTCCAACCCAAACAAAAATTACGTTTCGGCTACTTATTATTTTGATTTCGAGGAAGCTCCCATCCAGTCAATTCTCCAGAAGTATAAATCCGCAAGCCTTTCACCTCGTGAAAAGGCGATTGCCTTGTACCTGTATGTCCGGGATGAATGGCGCTACAACCCTTATCACATCAGTTTTCGCAAAGAACATTACAAAGCCAGTTATCTGGCTCAACAAACAGAAGGGCATTGTTTGGACAAGTCTATTTTGCTCATTGCTTGTCTACGGGGTTTGGGTATTCCGGCACGCTTACATCTGGCGAAAGTCAAAAACCATATCGCCGTGGATCGCTTAGTTGAAAAATTTGGCAGCAATGAATTATCCCCACACGGCATCGTCAGTATCTTGTTAGAAGGTAAGTGGATAAAAGCCTCTCCTGCGTTCAACGCAAGTCTTTGTGAAAAATGTAATGTGGAACCGTTGGACTTTAATGGTATCGACGATTCCATTTTTCAACAATATGATAAAGATGGTGCACAGTTTATGGAGTACCTGGAGGATTATGGGCATTTCCCGGATGTGCCAATGGCATTTATCCGCGAAAATATGCTAACCAACTACCCGAACCTGAAACACATGATTGATGACCAGGGGAAATTGCAGCTTTAATATTAGACTTTATGCTAAAATAATTTCCTATGGCTCAAAAAACTATTTTAGCATAAAGTCTACTGATGGAACGGAGATCGCCAGAAATCAAAACAAACTCGTATCTTTCACCTTAAAATAAACCATGTCTTATACCTCTTTCAAAGTTGAGATCAAGGAGCACATCGCTCAAGTTTCCTTTAATCGACCTGACAAAGCTAATGCGCTACATATGCCTGCCTGGGAAGAAATGGGCGCCATCTTTAAGGAGTTAGGTGATACTGCCGAAGTGCGCGTCATTATCTTGAAAGGCGAGGGTAAACATTTCTGTGCAGGGATCGACCTTGAAACCCTGATGAACCTTCAAAGCTTTCAATCCATTGAATGTGAAGGTAGAAAAAGAGAAGTACTGCGGAAGTTTATCCTTAAACTACAAAACACGATCACAGCAATCGAACAATGCCGCAAGCCCGTCCTGGCAGCCATTCACAAGGCTTGTATTGGAGGCGGAGTAGATATTGCCAGTGCTTGTGATATGCGATATTGTACGGAAGATGCTTACTTTTCCATCAAAGAGATAGACCTGGGACTGGTGGCCGACTTAGGCACCCTGCAACGCCTACCAACCATTCTACAGCCAGGCATCGTTGCTGAAATGGCTTATACGGGAAGAAAAATGTTCGGTGAAGAAGCTGGTCGAATCGGATTAGTAAATCAGGTATTTGAAGATCAGGCAGCCATGATGGAACAGGTACTGAAGATCGCTGAAATGATCACCCGTAAATCTCCCCTGGTTATCCGGGGCACCAAAGAAATGTTGTTATACAAACGGGATCATACAGTATCCGATTCATTAGATAATATGGCGACCTGGAATGCCGCCTATTTATTCTCGGATGATTTGATGGAAGCTTTTCAGGCAGGAGTAGAAGCAAGAGAAGGAACATTTAAAAATTAAAATTCAACCTTTTGGCACATACAACTATCTGGAACGGATCTGACAATTACCTCTGTGACCCCGAATTGGCTCAGGCTTTTCACATTGCCCGGGTACTGGGTATGCCTTTGCTCATCGAAGGGGAGCCAGGTACTGGCAAAACGGAATTGCCCATTCAATATGCTCAGGACCAAGGACTACCTTTGTTCACCTATCCCGTAGGATCAAAAAGTAACGTAGAACAATTCGTCGCCAAGTTTGATCATGTCAAATACCTGCGGGATTCTCAGGTGGAAGTACTCAACGCCCAACGATCAGAGCGAGGCCTGGAACCACTCAAAAGCGGTGGCCGCAGTACGGAAAACCTCGATGACTATGTCCTCCTGGGACCTGCCGCAAAAGCCTTTAGTTCACCCCATTCTGTCTTATTGATTGACGAGATCGACAAGGCACCCCGGGAGTTCCCCAATGATCTTTTATTTGCTCTGAGTCACCGACAGTTTGTTTTGCCGGAATCTGGTAAGACGATTAAAGTTACAGAGGAGAATATGCCTGCGATCGTCATTACCAGTAACCGAGAGCAGGAACTACCAACGGCGTTTAAAGGTCGTTGTGTTTATCACTACATTAGTTTTCCTGATGCCACCATGATGGAAGCTATCGTCCGGAAACATTTTCCAGTTATTGAAGGTAAATTGTTAGATAAGACGATCGGCTTGTTTTACCAATTGAGAAATATGGGCCTGGAGCGAGCCCCTGCAACGCGCGAAATGTTGCATTGGCTGACTTACCTGCAAGGCTTTTCTTTGGAAGAGGCGCTGAAAAAAATCGATCAGAAAGCAGGGATGGGTGTGTTGATCAAGTCACAAAATGATTTACAAAAAATTCAGCGGAGAGGGGGGTGAGTTGTGGGTTGCGCTTGGGGCGGGTAGAGGTTGTGAGTTGTGAGTTGTTGTTGAGCGCAGCCCCGCCTGGCCAGTCGGACAGG
>CBDUIU010000457.1:0-4420 GCA_965367335.1 uncultured Saprospiraceae bacterium | reverse complement strand
TTTTCAAACCTATAGCGGGTAGTTAGATAAACTGCTTTTCGCACCACCCCTTTGTCTTTAATCGTTGTTTCTTTATTATCATAACGAGCTTGGGTAACTTTGCCGCTGCGATCGATACAAAGGCTTACAGTAATTTTACCTTCCTTTTCGGTTATTTTTCTAACATCTGCCCGGTAGGTAACCCGACGATTGAATAGCCCGTCTCCATTTATCTCGCCCCAATTAATACCAACGGCCGCTTTTCCATTTCCTTTATTACCATTCCCAGCACCACCAGTAGTTGATGATTTATCGCCACTAGTATTTTTACTCGCACTTTTAGCTTTGTCTTTCGCAGCAGTAGTATTGGTCTTTGCCGGAGCGGTTGGCTTAACCTCTTCGGGTGTAGGTTTGTCTTTGGGTGCCTCAGGGGTGTCCTCAGGTGCCGGAGTATCCGGCACCTTGGGGAGTGGGACTTCCTTAGTATTGGAGGTTAAAACGGGCTTGGGTTTGTTCACCGGGGTAGGCTTGGGCTTGGGCGTTGTCTTAGGGACTACCTTCTCCGTAGCCTTTTGCTCCCGGTTGGTTTCATTAGCCGCTGCCGGTTGAGCTCCTTCTCGTGATGCCGGGCGAAAATCGGTAAAGTCCATGATCACGATTTGAGCCTCCTCGATAAGATGAGCCGGGGCGGATGAAATCAGGGGTAACAAGAGTAATAATATGATTGTAGTTTGAATACCAATCGTGAGGTACAAACTTTTTTTCTTTCTTTTCTTTTCTGCCTGGATACTGGTGTTCGAAGTCATGTTCTGCAGTGGTTTGTTAAGTGATACCACAATGATGGGCCTTTTTTTTAAAGGATACCGTTAAAGGAATGCTAAGAAGTTTTAAGAAGGTATTAAAATTCAAAAAAGGATATTTGGCAGAATGGATGACTTTACCACTTTCTATTTGGCGAAAAACCAGGTTAGCCAAGGCCTATTTGGGGATTATGAGACAAACAACTACCCACATGAGTAGGTATTAAAGTTTTAGAATGTTTATTTTTCGAAAAAATCCAACTTTATGTCCTTATCAAAGATCAGACAACTACTATATATTTTATGTCTCCTGGGCTCAGGAAACATGTTAGCCCAAGAGTTAAGCGGGCCAAAACAAGACACCGATCGAATCTTGCAATTAACCAAACAGTTTTCCAAATCCGTCATGGCATCAGATTACGATGCGATTGCCAACGCTTACACTGCTGATGGAAAAATCTTTCCTAATAATACCGATATCATCGCCGGTACCGCAGCAATTAAAACGCGCTGGACATTACCCAAGGGACTTAGTATCCCCTACCATCGGGTCATGCCGGAGGAAATTAAAGTGATCGGTGATTATGCTTATGACTATGGTCGTTACGAAGGAAAAACCCGACAAGCAAATGGGAAAGAAAACAGTTGGAAAGGCAAGTATGTTATTGTTTGGAAAAAAGTAAACAAAGACTGGAAAATCTACCTCGACATCTGGAACCGGATTAAAGAGCCAGAGCAGTCTCAGCCAAAAGACCCCATGGCGGAGCATCTTCAACATTCTCCCAACAACAAACATCCATATGGCAAACTCGCCCCTAATACACCCGCAGCGCTTGCCGACTTTGCTCCGATGATCGGCAC
The DNA here is from genome assembly GCA_965367335.1 of uncultured Saprospiraceae bacterium. GTDB lineage: Bacteria > Bacteroidota > Bacteroidia > Chitinophagales > Saprospiraceae > CBDUIU01. The sequence goes on along the minus strand of CBDUIU010000457.1, from coordinate 2,780 downwards.
CTGTGATTGTCGTTCCCTCAAACGGCTTTCTCAAACTGAATGGGCCGACACGGTCAACATGGTTTGGTCCTACAAATATATCATGAATGGCTGGGCAGTGCAGGACGAATCCTGGGATGAAACGGGCAGTTATAATAGTTCTATCCGGCAATACATTCCTGACAGTAGTTCCTGGTATGTTACTTTTTTCTCAGCTAAAACGCCCTCTTCTGCACCCAGCACCTGGGTAGGATCGAAAACGGCCGACGGTAAGATTCTTTTAAACAGACCCCAAAAGGCGCCTAATGGAATGGAGGGCAAATATCGCATCACTTTTTATGATATTACGGAAGATGGGTTTTCCTGGGAAGGAGCCTGGACCACACCTGACGAGTCTTTTGTTTATAAGACCTGGAAAATATGGTGTACTAAGCGAAAAGAGTAATAATTATAGAGCCTTAGCTTATTGATCTGTGAAAAGAATGAAACGATGACTTGAAAAACCCTCCAACGTCAATTTAGATTTTAGTTATGCAATAGCCGTAAACTACTTCACCTTTATGGAGATGGTGCCTCTGCCAGTTCTTCTTCTAATTGTTTTCCTATACATACCAAAGCATCTCCTTCTGCTATTGTTAAATCCTCATGGATAGCTGGGAGGATATCAAGTTCTCCGCCCACGCGTTTGATAAACAGTGGAATAGTATATTTCGCCGCATTAACTTTTTCGATTAGCTGGAGAAATTGGGATTTTGAAGCAATCGGTATTTCGAAAATCTCCGGATAATCCCGGATCACCTCCATGATATTGATATAATCATCCATTGGTGAAAACAAACTTTCGGGAGGTAGTTGTTCCTTAGGCATCTTCATTTCTTCGGGATTGATCAGCCGGAAGGCACCATTTTCTCCAAATTGTTTTCTAAACTTTTGCAAAGCATAACGGTTAACATCTGAGCTCCCCGTTAACGCCAGCAAATATCCGGCATCAATCAAGTCTAACTTATCCGATAGATCATCCTGATAAACATTGATTTGATAAGCGTCCAAGCCTTCCTCTTCTGCCCTTTTTATACTAGAATTATTACTATCAACAAGTACAACGTGGCGATCATTAGCTTGTAAGTATCTGGCGATCAAGCGCGCTGCATGATTCGCTCCCACAATAAGGATTCCTTTAGACTGCTCCTGAATAACCCCTAACATTCTAGCTACAATTCTGGCTGTCGTCGCATTTAATATTACCGTCCCCAAAACGACCATAAATACTAAAGGGGTAATATACCGGGCGCCTTCTACCCCAGCGGCCATTAATTTCAGCCCAAACAGAGAAGCGATACCTGCCGCGACTATACCTCTTGGCCCTACCCAGGAGATGAATAATTTTTCTTTAACCGTCAAATCTTCACCCCGAATACTAAAAAAAACAACCAGTGGCCGTAATATCAAAATGATCACTCCAAACAATGCCGCTACGTTCCAATCCTGCAATAGTCTCAAATCCGCAATATCAATATTTGCAGATAAAAGGATGAATAAAATAGAAATTAACAAGATACTTAGCGCTTCTTTAAACGTCAAAATCTCCTTTAATTGTGGCACATCTAACTCTCCCAAAACCATCCCCATCACCACTACTGCCAATAGCCCTGATTCATGTGCCAGCACATCTGAAATTGTATACACGCCTAAAACCAATCCTAGTGTAAATACATTCAATAAATAGTGCGGGATCAATTCTCTCTTTATCATATAAAACAATATACCTGCACCCAAAGCCCCTGCGCTCAAGCCTATAAATAGAATCTGAAAAAAGGACCGAAAAGCATGAGTTGTAAAGCCGATATCATATTCTCCGGCATTGATAAATTCAAACACCAAAACAGCCACTAAAGCACCGACAGGATCAATTAATATACCTTCCCATTTCAGTACCGTAGCCACATTACGGTTCAAGGGTACATTCTGCAATATCGGTGCAATTACGGTAGGTCCGGTAACAATAATAAGTGCAGCAAATAAAAAAGAAATAGCCCAGCTGAGATCCATAATGTAGTGAGCAGCTAAGCCTCCCCCAATAAATGTAATCAAAGGGCCAACTGTGATCAGACGGACAATCGCCGGGCCAACATTACCGATCTCTTTCCTGCGAAGCGTCAGGCCTCCTTCAAATAAAATAATACCAATAGCTAAAGAAACAAAATGAAATAGTATTTCTCCTGGGAACAAATAAGAACAACCACCTCCTTCGCTCATCGGCTGGATAAGCTTACAGCCGTCAATTGTATATAAGGTGGACAAAGGTCCTACGATCAGCCCAATTATAATTAGCGGAAGTATAGCTGGCACTTTGGTTCGCCATGCAATCCATTGTGCAAAAATACCCAAAATGATTATTCCAGCTAATGCTGCCATTTTACTTATAATTTATGAAGTCAGAACGTTCAGGTTCCTGCCTAATCTTTCGAATGTCAGAGAAAAGGATGATTACCCCTTGTATACTACCGTTGCTGTTAAGCTTAAATTAAACAATAAATTTCCAAAGACATTTATACACTTTTGTAGAATACAAAGCTATCCACTGGCCTGAAAAATAATGGCTTAAGTTATTTCCTAACAAAACACACAACAACTTTGAAACAAGATATGCACGGAATTGTAGCCTTTAACTTCAGTTGAGCAGTACTTCCAGGATCTTCCCAGCTGCTTCTGCGATCACCGTACCCGGGCCAAAGACACCTGCTACACCCTGCTCATACAAATAATCGTAATCTTTGGGTGGAATTACTCCTCCAACGACT
>CBDUIU010000456.1:0-4421 GCA_965367335.1 uncultured Saprospiraceae bacterium | reverse complement strand
AAACCTGAGCATCGGTTTGCTGATAAAGAAAGACCGGAAAGGCACCCCGGATCGTCAGCCGAAACTCATCCTGTGGCTGCAAATAAATATAGTCGCTGATATTTTGGTAGTAGCCAACAGCCTGAATGAACACTTTGTTTTTTATATTCCAATCTGCTGATAATAAAGCTTTTACTGACTTTTCTTCCACTAAATTTCGATCCCCTTCTTCAATCCCGCTTACCCCTTGATGGAGGCCGGAACTATAGAGTTCATTGACTTCCGGGGCACGTTGCATGTAGCCCAGATTGAAGCTTACATCAAAGTGATCGGTCACTTGATATTTACTGCCGGCGGAAAATGAAGCGTTGTGAAAAGTATGATTGAATCGCTCGATCCGTCTTGGTAAATCCCGGGTGATCGTCGCTACGCGCCAATGTTTCCAATCATAGCGACCACCTATTTCATAGAACCATTTGCCTTGTTCTTTTTGAAAAATCGCAAAAGCAGAGCCGGTGTAGGAACGGTAATCCGGGATCAAAGGTAATACTCCGGTTCCCGGCTGGTTCTCATTATCAGCCGTATGGAACTGCAAACCGGTTTTAATTAATTGCCCCAGGGCATTGGTTTGATGATAAGTTGCTTCCAGGAAGTGCGTATATTGTTGAAGACTAAGTGCTGCCTGGTCACTACGGCCTCCCCTACGCACATCGTACTCTTCCCGGTCATTGAGTTGGCCACCGTATTTGACTTTGAGCACCCGGCTGTCATTGATAAAATATTGGCCTTCCAGTTTTAGCAAATGATGTTGAACAACTTGCCGGGGCGCCTCGATTTGGTAAGAGAATTTTTCGTTGGTGAAAAAAGGCTCCTCACGAGTCAGAGCTGCTTGCAGGTCTGTCGTATTGCCAATGTGAGCGCCACGCAGAATACCAATTTCTGTATTAAAGAGGCTGTAATAAAAATTGGTCTTGAACTTTGGCGTAAAATTTTTATCCAGTTGTACCGCAAAATTCCCTTCCCGTTTTCCCGTATTGGTCAGGTAATAATCCGGTGCTTTTTGATCTCCCAGTAATTTCAGGGTACCAGTAAATCGCCAGGCAGCCCATTCGCTGTTTTGCGACAAACGAGTGTTCAGCGTATGCCCCCTCCCATTACTTTCGAAGATATAATTGATATTACCGTGTAAATGCGGATCTTGTTTAATTTTATCCATTTCTACCAAAATCACGGAACCCAACGAATTGCCGGGATAGGCTAAAGCACCTGCTCCTTTTATCACCGACAAATGATCCGCCGCAAAGGGATCAATTTCCGGGGCATGATCATTTCCCCACTGCTGTCCGGCCTGTGCAATACCATTATTCAAGATGGCTACCCGATTCCCAAACAAACCGTGCACGATCGGCTTGGAAACGCCGGATCCGTTTTTTAGGACACTCACACCGGCTACATTGGCCAGGAGGTCTGATAAGTTTTTATTGCTCTCCCGCGTAATCCCTTCTCTTCCGATACTCCCGCTCACCTGGGTAGAGTTAGCTTCCCGTTTGCCGTGGACTTTCACTTCGCTCAAAAGCTCCGTATGGTGATGCAGGTAAATCGTAATGTTGGTGTCCCGCGTCATGGCAACAAAGATCTCCTCCGGTTCACAACCGATGTGGCTGACCCGGAGATGATACGCCTTTGGACAAAGACCCGTCAGTCGAAAATACCCTGTTGAATCAGCTACTGCGCCCGTCTTTTTTTCCTCAATAAAAACTTGTGAATACGGAAGTGGAATGTTAGTGCCTTGGTCCAAAACATATCCGGACAGGCTTAATTGACAAGGCTGTCCATGAATAATTCCATAGACAGCCAGTTGGAGCAATAAAAGGAAAAGATATCTTACCATGTGTGTATCTGCTATGCCCTATACTACTGCACGATCACCTGAAAGGTTACTTCAATGTCCGTCTCTCCCCCGGCATTCGTTATGTCGCCGGCTGCTACCCCACTGGCCGTTTTTTCCGGCAAATGGCGAAGGGTGATTGTTAAAACATCAACATCTGCGTCACCGGTGGAAACATCCGTAATTAAGCCGACCGGGTTGCCGGCTGGATCTTCATCGGCATATTCGATGGTGATATTTGTTCCAGCATCGGAAAAGAAAAACTGATGATCTTCACTTTCCGCCCGGATTTCCGCAGTGATGTCTTCTGCTGGAGATTCCGACTCGTTGCTCAAAGCCAGCGTTCCGGTATAGGTAGTATTATTAGCCAGGGTCCCTCCGGTGATGATCGGCGGGTTACCACCATCTCCGTCCAGGTCGCTGAAACTTAGGACGACATCAGCGCCGCCATTGGTCGGGCTGAGGGTATAAGTAAGGGTAGTAATTAACTCTTCATCGTTCGGGATCACCGGGTCATCATCATCGCATGAAGATAAGCATAAGAGTGATGCGGTGATCAAAACAAAGAGATAGTGCGGTAAGGCTTTCATAATCGAGATTTTGTGATTTAATGCAATTCTGTTGCAAAAATACGTATTTTTTACTAACTTGCAACACTGTTGCATTAATATTTTAGTATGAGAAATAAAAGAAATACCGTCGCCAAAGCGGCTATCAAAGAATTACTGGGCGCATCGGAGCAAGCCCTTTCTCAGGGCGACGTCCAGTCTGAATTAGGTGACCTGTGTAACCGGGTGACCATCTACCGCATTTTGGATCGACTGGTAGGCGAAGGCTACGTCCACCGGGTGATGGATGTTGATGGCGTAGCGCGTTATGCGACTTGTAGTCATACCTGTAAAACAAAACACCAACATAACCATGTTCACTTTAGCTGTGAGCAATGTGGGCAAGTCACTTGTCTGGAAGACGTGAAGCCGGAATTTAGTTTGCCGAAGGATTATCAGGTGAAGGAGATCCAGTTCACTCTAGTGGGCGTTTGTGCGGAGTGTGCAGAGGGGAGTGAGTGAGATGGATGGGATGGTTTTGCGTTTGTGGGAAGTCTTATTGACTTGAAGCATGGTTTCAAATCTGTTTATCCGTGGCAAAAAAACTACGTTCAAATCCCTATGAAAGTCGGCGGCAGCGCAAACGGAAAAAATAGAAGGGATTTATTAAGCTTATTTTAAAAGAAAAACAAGTGAAAGAAATCAGACATTTTGTGATCCAAGAATCATAACTTAACAATTCGTCTACTTTTTTCACCCTACTTATTCAATTCACAAAAGTGCCACAATACGCCTGATGGATCATGCATAAACAATTCTCTTCCCCAATCAAAAGTCTTGATTGCTGTAAATCTTACATACTTATACTTTTCATGTAGTTTTTTTGTTAATAATTCCGTTTCCCATAATTCCACATCAGGGATTTCTAAGAAGATCATGGAATTATTAACCCAACCCTTATGATAATATTTTTGCAGCCAGAAGCCCAGTTCATCATTAATTTTCACCTCACAATATTTTTCTCCTTCTCCTACCTGGAATCCTAATTCTGTGTAAAATTGTCGAGATTCCTGGTAATCTTTAGCGCCAATAAAAGGCATTATGCTTTTAGCTTTATTCCACATTAGCAACAACTTTTCCCTTTTTGAATAGGTGGGCAAGCAGCTGTTCCGTAGCTGCAGTAGACACAACAGTCACCCGCCTTAGGCTTTAGTACGGTCTTGCAATTTTCACACTCATAGAAAAATTGACAAGCATCGGTAGGCATTGTTTCTTCCTTCTGATGGTGACACTTAGGACAGGTAATAGTCGACTGAAGCGTTACCGTATTATTGGTGTCTTTCATAATGCTAATGGTTGATTATTTTGGATTTCCCTACTTTGTAATCCGTCAGTTGAATGGCTTCCTTTATTTGTTCCAGATTAGTTTTTGAGCCGTCAAATTGTACAATTGCTTTTTCACTTTCATAAGATGCTTTAACTTCTGCAATGCCTGGCAATGCGCCTACCGCATGTTCAACGTGTGCTTCACATCCGCCACAAGTCATACCGATTACTTCAAATTCCGCCGCCTGCATTTGGCTCATGTCCAGCGTTGAAATCGCTTGTCTTTCCTGAGTAGGAAAAAGGAGGTGAGCATAAAGTGGAAAAGCCAGCATCAATGCCGCAAAAACGGTCACTAAGCCAAGAAAATATTTCCCTTTGAAGAAAGAAGCCCTGGTCACTTCACAACCACAATCATCCGGAGCAACAGGTTTTAATTGTTGGTACCAGGCAAAGCCCAAGGCGGCAATGGTTAATCCGATTAAATAAGGACGCAAAGGTTCTACCCATTGAAAAGTAGTTGCCAGTCCGGTTGTTCCTGCTAAGATGGCCAACAAATGAGTGATACAACAAAGCGAAGAAGCAATCGCAGTCAATAAGCCCACCCCTATGGCTGATTTATTGGCTTTCATGTTATTGATTTAAGTTAAAGCAGATTCAGGAATTAAATCTAATATGGTGTC
>CBDUIU010000455.1:0-4429 GCA_965367335.1 uncultured Saprospiraceae bacterium | reverse complement strand
GTATACCAACGAAGCGGCAGGGGGAGAGAATTACAACACCCTTATGTACCTGGTAGAATCACCACACGAAGAAGGGGTGCTATGGGCAGGCTCGGATGATGGCCTTGTTCACCTTACGAGAGATGGCGGACAGAACTGGGTAAATGCCACCCCTAAGGATCTGGGAGTAGGCATTGTAAACAGTATTGAAGTATCTCCGCATAACCCGGCTACCGCCTATGTGGTGGTAATGCGATATAAGTCGATGGACCTGAAACCCTACATTTTTAAGACCTCAGATTATGGCGAGACCTGGACCAAGATCGTAAACGGAATTTCAGATCCACACACTTTTGTAAGGGTAGTTAGAGAAGATCCTAAGCGAAAAGGACTGTTATACGCCGGCACGGAAACCGGACTTTATATCTCACTAAACGATGGGGTGAACTGGCAGCCTTTTCAACTCAATTTACCGGTGGTCCCTATCAATGATATGATCTTTCAGGACAATGACCTGGTAGTGGCAACGGCAGGAAGATCGTTCTGGATACTAGATGACGTGGGTGCCCTTCAAAGTGCCCCAATGAGTATATCAACGTTGGCAGTTGTAAAACCTAAAAACACCTATTTACTTTTTGGTGGTAGTACAGATAAACCGGTGTCCGGCCTTGGGCAGAACCCAAAGCAAGGGGTAACCGTGGATTACTATTTGGGACAAAAGCTTGATAGTATGGAGCTTATCCTGGAAGTGCTTCATAATAACGAGGTGATTCGCACCTACTCCAGTAAAAAACCAAAGGATTTCAGTTCCTGGCCTGGTGGACCTTCAAAACCTGAGGTCTTACCGGCAAAGAAAGGATATAACCGTTTTACCTGGGATTTCAGGAAGGACGACTTGCCTGCTGTGGACAAGGTTTTTGTCTATGGAAGTTACGCAGGTTCCCGTGTTGCCCCCGGCATTTATGGCCTGCGGTTTACATTAGGGGAGGCGGTATCCGAGACCACGGTAAACATTCTGCCAAATCCCAAGGTGAAAGCCACCGCAGCGGAGTATGCAGAACAGCAAAAAATCCTGGATCAAATTGCGGCTTCTATTACGGATATCCATGAGGCAGTAAACCAGATGCGGTCTGCCAAAAATCAGCTTACGGCCTATGAAAAACTACTGAAGGATAATAAAGAAGCGGAGGATCTGGTAGCCAAAGGCACTGAATTGCTGGAACGGATCAACACCTGGGAGGAAAATCTTATTCAGCCTAAGCAAAAGACCTTTCAGGATGTCATTAATTTCCATAACCAGTTAAATGCAGAATTTATGGAATTAAGGTCGTATATAGATGCTGCAGAGCCCAAAGTTACTCAGGGAGCCAAAGAACGATTGGCAGATCTGCTGGAGCAATGGAGCAGTTTTGAACAGGAGAAAAACGCCATTGTAGCCACGGAGATGAATGCCTACAATGCACTGTATAAGTCCTTGAACCTGCCTGCTATTATATTGAAGGAGTAAAGGACGAAGGACGAGGTGGAATTACGAGGTACGAAAGACGAGGTTTGAAGTATGAAGTTAGTATGACCAATGATCATATCTCGACTCCGCTCGATATAACATCACTCATTCGGTTTACCCGGTCTCGACTGCGCTCGACCTGACAAAGAGAAAAGCTTATGACAAAAATTATTAGGCAGTCGGAACTTGATTTTGGGGTCACATTGAGCAGCCTCCCGACCTCGGATTAACACCAATACATATGATTAAATTTTTTAGGACCATCAGAAAAGACCTCTTGAAAAAAGATAAAACAGGTAAGTACCTGAAGTATGCTATAGGAGAAATTATTCTTGTGGTTATAGGGATTTTGATTGCGCTACAAATAAACACATGGAATGCCAATAGAATAGATAGCAATAAAGAAAAAGAGTATCTAAATAATCTTATCGAAGATATTAAGACTCAAAAAACTCTTGTAAAAAATCAGATTGATCATGAAATCAAAACGAAGCTTCAGTGTGAGAAGGCGTTAAGTCATCTTAATTCAACAATTATTAATGCGGATAGTCTAAATATTTATTTAACTGATATTACGCGCAAATCATTTGTGATTAACGACCCAACATTTCAAGACTTAAAAAGTTCTGGCAATATTTTACTCATTAAAAATAATGCGTTGAGAAAAAAAATCATTTCCTTTTATCAAAATTTAGAATACAGCGCCCTTGTGATAGTCGTTAGCAATGAAAATTCCATAGAGTCTTTTAGAAATTTTATTATTCAAAATTCTATTGTAAACATGAACTATAAAGACAGTTTAGTGGTAGCTGGCGGGGTTAATTGGTCACTTAATTCAATAGATGTTCCTTGGGCCAAAAAAGTTCAGGAAGCTAAATTAAAAGATAAGGAAAATTTACTTATTGCTTTAAATCACATATCCCAAAGAGGCCGAACAAGTACTGTTCATTTAGATTTAATGCAGAGGCTTGAACAACGAATTGAAAACATACAAGGTGATATACAAACCTATTTAAGCAATGATTAAATTCTTCCGTCAAATCCGTCAAAATCTACTTTCAGAAGGTAAAACTGTAAAGTATCTTAAATACGCCATTGGAGAAATTATTCTAGTCGTTATAGGGATCTTGATTGCTTTGTCCATAAATAACTGGAATCAGTCGCGGAAGCAAAACAATGCCGAAAAAGAGTTTCTACAAGGCATCAAAACTGACTTAAGCAAGGACAAAGAATATATTGATCTTGTTATACAACATCAGAAACCAAAGATTGAGGTATTTGATTTCTTAAACACAAAATTTCCAGAACTCCATAGTGAGAACCAAAGAGCCCTGGATTCTTTATTTGCAATATATTTTACGAGCCAGCGTACTTTTTATCCAATTTCCGGTTCTTTTCAATCGGCTGTTTCAGGCAATGAAATCAATTCCTATAAAGACAAAGTTATTACCAGTTCACTTATCAAACTTTATAATACCACCTATGAAAGATTGATCGACAATGGTAAAATCAGTGATAAAAGATGGGATTTTCTAAGTAGAAAATACAGCCATGAAAGACGGATTGGAATTAATCAAAACATGAGTGATTCACAGCTTTCTGAACTCTTGGACGACATGTATCATCATTTTGTACATATGCGTTGGTATCAAAATCAATTAATAGAAACCCATCAAGAGATAGATAAAATTTTAGAAAAAATTGAATAATCTAAAGTTATTGCAATAACCAAAGCACAACAGTAACCAATGATAAAATTCTTTCGAAAAATCAGACAAAGACTATTAACTGAAAACAAATTCAGCAAATATTTGATTTATGCAATTGGAGAAATTATTCTCGTAGTTATTGGGATACTTATAGCTCTCTCAATAAACAATTGGAACAACCGGAATAAAGAGGAGCAAAAAGAGTTCGTTTATATTAAGTCAATGATCGAAGATATTGAGTCAGACATTATGCAATCCGAAAACATAATTAAGAGGCTTGATTTGACTGTGATAAGAATAGACACATTATTATTAGAACTTTCATCACAACACATTTATTATAACTCGAATAAAGCCTATCACCTTTTTATTTCTTCAGCGGGGTTTGCTGATTTTACACCAAATGATAGAACAATGCAACTTCTAAAAAATAGTGGAGGATTTGAACTTATATCCCATAAAGAAGCTTCAGATGCAATTTGGGAATATGATAAAAGTGTCAAATTATTTCAATCTCAGGATTATATGATGGGAAACGCCTTGTCTAATATGACTATGATTGAGTTACCTTTTGACTTAATTTCATTAAATAATCCTCTTAAAAATCAATCAGCCATTCCTTTACTTTCAAATGATCAAAAAGTCTTGAATAACATGTATTACAATCGATTGTATTGGAGAGTTGGAACTAACTCGCTAAAAGTCAGAGTTCAGAAAGTTCACGATACAGGAATAGAAACTGTTGAAATTTTAAAATCAATTTATGGACTATAATTCAATGGTTTGCGAATTATTAAATTAACATCTAGGAAGCTTTGTAAAATAACGAACGCACAGCAATGTGTATAATTAACCTAAATTATCAACTCAAACTTGTTATTAAAATTTTACATCATGAATACACTACGCAAGCTACATTTCCACTGCATTTATCTGTCATTCTCATTGATGTTAGGTACGGCATTCGCTTACGCTCAAGACAGCGAACCTAATACCACACCGTCCTTGCTACTTGGTCAGGGCGATCAACTCTCGCGAGTAAAAGCAGGACTTGCGGCAGACAATCCTCAATTAGTTGCAGCCTTGAAAGAAATCGTAGAAGACGCCGATGCCGCGCTTCAGCAAGTTGTTGCCAACGTAGTTGACGAGGGAGCCCTGCCGCCGAGCGGAGACCCACATGACTACTACAGCTATAGCCCTTATTGGTGGCCGAATCCTGAGAATCCGGATGGCC
>CBDUIU010000454.1:0-4452 GCA_965367335.1 uncultured Saprospiraceae bacterium | reverse complement strand
AGAAATTTCTTATTTGGAACTGCTCAACACGCTTAATCTATTAGCTAAAAACAATAAGAGTTATTGGGAACAGGTACTGGCACACAATAAAGCCAGTGCACTGTATCAATTTCTTGCAAATCAATAAAATTAGCACTCCGTGCAGTTTTTAGTCGAAAGTCGACAGTAACAAATCAATCAACTGATTAACAAGTAGTTAGCAAAATTCTAGATTTGAAAAAGACGGTAGTTTTGCACTTTCAGTTCATTGGTTTTCAAAAACTAACGACTGATAGATTGTCCGGACTACTGTAAATATAATCGAAATGAAAATCATAAATCAGTCCATCATACTCATGTTATTAGTAGCGGTGCTACTGCTGCTGTTTTCCTGCAATCAAAAACAGCATGAAGAAGAATCTACCCAATACTCAAATGAAGAAGGACACGATCCCGAAGGTGAAGAAGAACATGTAGAGGGCGAAATACACCTAACCCAAGCGCAGATAGCGACCATGAATATTACCTTAGGAGGTTTTTCGCAGATAAAAATCAACGACTATGTAAGTGCAACGGGTACGCTAGGCTTACCACCCAATGCCTATTCGTCCGTTAGTGCTAAAGCAAGTGGATTTATTAAGAATAGTGGAAAATACGTAGAAGGTAATTATGTGAAAAAAGGAGTCGTCATGGCCTACCTGGAGAACCCTGAATTCATCCAACATCAACAGCAATACCTGGAAACAGCGGCCGAACTGACTTTTCTACGTCAAGAACTAGAGAGGCAACAAACATTGGTGGAGGCCAATGCAGGTATTGAAAAGAACCTGCAAAAGCTGCAATCTGAAGTCAATATGAAGACAGCAACGCTAAAAGGCATAGCTAAACAATTGACTTATCTGGGCATCAATGTTTCCAATTTAACGCCAGATAACATTGTAGAACGCATTGCCCTCGTCTCTCCCATGTCGGGTTATCTCACCACTATTAAAATGCATAACGGTATGTATGTAGAGCCCAATATGGAATTGATGGAAATTGTGAGTGAAGAACATTTGCATCTTGAATTGGATGTATTTGAAAATGATCTCGCACAGGTAAAAGAAACGCAACGCATTAGTTATACCGTACCAGCATTAGGCAATGCGATGTACGAAGGCGAAGTCCATGTACTCGGTAAAGAATTTAATACCGAAAATAAAACAGTTCGCATCCATGGTCATTTAGAGAAGGAACGCCCCCGGTTTATTAAAGATCTATTTATAGAAGCAAAGATTTGGCTCAATGATCAGACGGTTCAGGCATTGCCTGAAAAAGCAATTATTAAGGATGGGGCGTCTTCCTATATTTATATCACCACTGGTCAGGAGGAAGGAGGAGAAGTAAAATTCGAACAAGTAATGGTAATCCCCGGTACTAGTGATAATGGATATACCTCCGTAAAATTGGTTGATAAAATACCAGAGGGGATGAAAATTGTGACGGGTGGGGCCTACTTCGTCTATGCCCAGTCGAAGGCGGGTGAACTGGAGCACGAACATTGACAAACAGGGCACCAGGGGTGTCACTGCCGCATTCAAAAATTAAAAATCATGGAAAAAATCAAAATCAAAATACCTGTTTTATTACCATTATCGGTGATTCATTAAAGAAAGAAACTGGAATCGTAGAGGCAGTTGCTTCTGCTGCCGGGATACTGCGACTGGAATGGGACACGGAAAAAGTCAAGCAAACGGAAGTTTTGGCAGCAGTTAAAAAAACAGGGCTCAAAATCAGCAAAGAAACCAAAGATGAACATGACGAACACGAACACGAACATGAGGAAGGTGACGGGCATGACCATGCACACGGTGGTTTTCTGGGAGAAAATACGGAACTGTACTTTGCTATTGGCAGCGGTGTTTTTTGGCTGACGGGTTTAATACTTTCTTTCCAATCTGGTATTCCCGAAATGCTGACTACAGGGCTTTTTGTCGTTGCCCTCATTTTAGGTGGCTATTTTACCCTGATGGAAGCCATTGAAACCATCCGCAAAGGAAAATTTGAAATTGATTTTCTGATGCTGGTGGCGGCAGCCGGTGCAGCTTCGCTCGGCAAATGGGAAGAAGCCGCATTATTGTTGTTTTTGTTCAGTTTGGGGCATGCACTGGAAAACTACGCTATGAATCGAGCCAGAAAATCCATTGCAGCACTTTCGGATTTAGCACCCCCAACGGCATTGGTCAAACGAAATGGTGAAACTGTTGAGGTGGGAATTGAGGAGTTAGAATTGGGAGAAAGTATAGTGGTGAAACCCAATACAAAAATCGCCGCTGACGGTGTAGTTATAAAAGGGAGCAGTTCCGTCAATCAAGCACCCATTACCGGTGAAAGTGTTCCAGTTGACAAACGCCCCGTTGACAATCCCGATAAAGTGGACAAACTTGATGGATTGGCAGCCGAAAATCGAGCTTTTGCAGGTACGATTAACGGCAGCAATGCCCTCGAAATAAAGGTTTTAAAATTAGCAAAGGACAGTACCCTGTCAAAGCTGGTAGAACTGGTCAAGGAAGCCGAAACCCAAAAATCACCGACCCAACAATTGACCGATAAGTTTGAACGATACTTCGTACCGGCGGTATTGATTTTGGTGGTCTTACTGCTGTTTGCCTTTTTAGTGATTGACGAAACCTTTGCCGATAGCTTTTATCGGGCAATGGCAGTCCTTGTTGCTGCCTCACCCTGTGCTTTAGCCATTTCTACACCAAGTGCAGTATTAGCAGGCGTAGCAAGGGCAGCCCGTGAGGGGGTACTGATTAAAGGAGGTCGTCCATTGGAAGATTTAGGTAGTTTGAATGCGCTGGCTTTTGATAAAACGGGAACGCTTACAGAAGGGAAACCCAAACTGACCAATGCCATACCTTTCGAACCAATTGACCGACAGACCCTGCTTACCGTAGCGGTGGCGGTGGAGGAATTGAGCGACCACCCGCTGGCGGCAGCTATCGTGGAAGGCGGTAAAGCAGAGTTGGAAAACATAACTATTCCCAAAGCCCAAAATCTGGAAGCCTTAACCGCCCGTGGTATTAAAGCGACGGTTGAAGGCAAAACGGTTCACATAGGTAATCGAAGGTTGTTTGAAGAATTAACAGGAGAAGCCGTTCCAGAAGAAGTAGACCAACAGATGGCAAGCCTGGAAGAGGAAGGGCATACCGCCATGATCGTCCATCAGAACAGCCAGTATTTGGGTATTATCTCAGTGATGGATGTAGCCCGCCCCGAAGCTGCCGCCACCCTACAGAAGTTAAAGCAAATAGGTATTCAACGGATGGTCATGCTCACAGGAGATACCCAGAAAGTGGCAAATGCAGTAGCCAGGAATATAGGCATTACTGACCCGATGGGAAGTTTATTACCTGAAGATAAAGTAGCCGCAATCGAAAAACTAAAAGCCGAAGAAGGCAAAGTAGCAATGATAGGAGATGGAGTAAATGACGCCCCTGCTATGGCAAAAAGTACCGTTGGCATTGCAATGGGTGCAGCGGGTTCGGATGTCGCTTTGGAAACGGCGGATATTGCCTTGATGGCAGACCGTCTGGACAATCTCCCTTTTGCCATCGGACTGAGCAGAAAAGCAAAAGGGATTATTAAACAAAACCTTTGGATCAGCCTGGGCATGGTAGTCATCTTAATACCCCTAACACTGACGGGTATTGCCGACATTGGCCCGGCAGTGATTGCCCACGAGGGATCCACACTGGTGGTGGTTTTCAATGCGTTGAGGTTGTTGGCATATAAAAAGTAATTTAGAGATTAAATTAGCGAAAGGATGATTCTCAATAAAGACCAAATAAAGGAACTATACCAAAGTACGGCTCGATTTTATGATATCGCCTTATTAGGCTATCGCCTCCTGGGGGGCACCAAATACCGGCGCGAAACCATAAATGGATTGCAGCTTAAAGCCGGAGACACGGTAGTAGATCTAGGTTGCGGCACAGGTGCAAATTTCGCTTTACTCAGTAAAGCCGTAGGGCCTACCGGACGGATTATCGGGGTGGATCTTTCACCGGCCATGCTTTCCAAAGCGGCACGGCAAGCGGATCGATTGAAAGGGACAAACATTGAGCTTGTGGAAGCGGATATTGGTTCCTGGCCGATACCGGCAGAAACGAATGGCATCCTGGCTACCTTTGCCCTGGAAGTGGTACCTGAGTACGATGCCGTGATCCCACGAATTGCCGGAACCTTATTACCTGGACAACGGTTGGCGTTGCTGGGGCTTAAGCATCCGGACAAATGGCCGGACTGGATTATTGAAGTTGGAATATGGTTGAATAAACCTTTTGGAGTAAACAGGGATTATGAATCGTTACAACCGTGGAAATCGGTTCAACAACACATGAATGTTTTAAAATTTAAAGAAATATATTTTGGTGCGGCCTACATTTGCGTCGGTGAATTGCACATTTGAGGGCAATTTTGAAGCCAAAA
>CBDUIU010000453.1:0-4463 GCA_965367335.1 uncultured Saprospiraceae bacterium | reverse complement strand
AAAATGTCCCCCAAAATCACTTATTTTAACTGGATTTTAATACGATTCTAATAAAACTAACACTTATTAACACCTCTTTATGAAAAAATACGCCTTTTCATTAGCTACATTCTTACTTATCACCTTCTCCTGTAAACCCACTAAGACTAAAGATTCCGGCTCTGAAACCACTCCAACAGACCAACTTCCTGCTATCAGCATCAGCTGTGCTTCGGCTGGCGAATCGACGGAGGGAATCCCTTCTTTCAGACTCACTGCTATCGAGGGAGATCAAGTCTTCCTCCTGGATAATCTACCGGCTTGTCAAATGATTCCAAAATCCGATTTCCCCAAGTATCAGATCCCAGCCGAAGCCCATATGGCAGCAGGTGGTTGGTATGCTGGTGGCGGTGATTATTTTTATACCCTGCGAGAAAATGACCAATGGCTAATCAAAAAAGGAGGGATAGATGAAATGCAACTCACCCAAAGCTATGGCTATCGAACGGTGGCGGTTTATAAAAATGGCGCATTTACTAAAGTAGAAGGGGAGGAAAGTCTGCAAGATCAAATTTTAGGGCTTTATTCGCTAGGTGGCCATCATGAATCCTGGCTGGTTTTGATTGACCAAGGCGATCAAGGTCAACTTACTGCTCAGATGGCTGTGGTTGATGGAATGCTTCCTCCTGCTGAAGATCTGGCTCAGCAGTTTGAAGATTTTCAGTTCCAACCTTTTTTCAAATTTGATTTTGATGAAAAAACTCAAACATTCACCTCTGATAAGGGGAATGGATTGTATGATAAAACCAATACAACGATTTCGTTTTTTGAGCAAAAAAGCCATATCTCTGACACATTAACGCTTACTTTAATTCAAAAATAATAAAGTGGCCTTCCCGCTTTCGGTGAGATTATTTATGCCAGAATAAAGAAAAATCATCCCTTTGGTTTGTTATTAACTATTGAGGCAGCAGGTACAAACCAAAGGGATTGTTATGTAGGTGTTTGATATACGTCACTCTGTCACTTCAATCTCCGCCGAACGGACAGAAGATACCTGAAAATAGCCCAAAGCCCCGCCAACAATATTCGTACTGACATTTGCAGGCTGACCGGAAAACATCCCTCCATCGTTATTCAGGTTTTCTTCCAGATCCCGGAAATGAAGAAAAGCCTGACGGGTAGTGCTATAGATCTCAGCACGGGCATGCTGTCCAATGGTATAATAAAAAGGGATTGCAAAACCATCAACATTCTCCCGCACGGCAATATCATCGGTAAAAAAAACGGTCTCTCCGTCATCATCGAGGACTTCTCCATCCCGGTAAAATTTAAAGAGATAATAATCCTGAGTAGCCTGTGGCTCGGTGAGATAGAGTAACACTTCATGAAAATAACCATTCCCATTAGTTGCCGCCCGCTCCTCTTCATCAACGCGGACACCGAGAGAATCAATAGTGCCATTAGATAAGAGGGTTTCGGAAGCAGTGAAATTATGCCCTTCAAATGCTACGCTCATGGTATAACTTGTTCCTACTTCTCCGGCAAAAGGCTCCGGAGCTTCATAATAACCAGGGGCGAACTCAACATAAGTCCAAATATTCCCCTTGTCGTCACTAACTTCCACATTGGCTCCTGATACCCGAGGAGTCTGGCCGGTATCGCTAAACTGTACCGACTTACTAACCTTGACATAGTGTTTCGCCATCTGATCTGTCACTAAGCCTTCGATGATGATAAACTCCGGGCTTTGATCTAAATCCAGCTGAACTGTTTTTTCACAAGCTGAAAGAAATAAAAACCCGAGTGTGATATATAAGAATTGTTTCATGATATTAAAATTTAAAATTCCAGGTGAAATAAGGTAAGGCTCCAAACAAATAAACTAACCGGGCCTCTTTCTCCGTACCATCGCCAATGATATTGCCATCGTCATCCTGTTTGGTTCGAGTATAAATAGTAAATGGGTTTTGATTGTTATAAGCATTATAGACACCAAAAACAATCGACTGCTTTATCCGACGATGAGCGTTTTTCTTAAAATCATAGGTTGCAGATAAGTCCAGGCGATGAAAGTCTGGCAACTTATAGCCGTTGCGTTCCGAGTAGAGGTTCACTTGATAGCCGTCATATTCATAGCGGCCGGTTGGTAAAGTTATTGGGCGACCGGTAGTATAAGTAAAGGCGGCGCCAATGTTCCAATAGTCATTCAGCGTATACGTAGCCGCCAGGTTGAGGGCGTGCCGACGGTCGTGGTTTGCAGGAAATACCTGGCCATTATTGACCCCATCTACCTGCATCTCCGCTTTGGATAAGGTATAACTTAAAAAGCCGGTAAGTTTTCCTTTTTTCTTCTGAGCATACAATTCCAAACCATAGCTTTCTTGCTCTCCTTGCCGAAACTCTTTTACCAAGTGATCATTAAAAAAGATGGATGCATTATCCGCAAATGCCGTTACGTCCTTCGATTTTTTGAAAAATATTTCTGCAGATAATTCATAGCTATTGTCTTTCAGGTTTTTAAAATAACCAATCGCCACCTGGTCAGAATATTGGGGGTCAACATACGGACCGCTTGGCGTCCAGGTGTTAAAGGGAATGGGCACTGTAGAGTTTGAGACCAGGTGAATATATTGCATCATCCGGTTATAAGATATTTTCACCGAAGAGCTGGGGTCAATCAGGTATCTC
This sequence comes from uncultured Saprospiraceae bacterium, assembly GCA_965367335.1. Taxonomy (GTDB): domain Bacteria; phylum Bacteroidota; class Bacteroidia; order Chitinophagales; family Saprospiraceae; genus CBDUIU01. The sequence continues at coordinate 1,793 of CBDUIU010000453.1, read as the reverse complement.
GCTGAGAACCGAGGCTCCGGTGCATGGAAAGATTTGATTACCTCAAAATGACCATAGGCAGTACTATCGCTAATGTTAATATTCGTATTGTCGTTAAAATCCTCATAAGTATACACGGTGCTTTTTCCAATATTTTGAAAAAGCGAATATCGCAGTCCGTATTGTAAGGTTAGTCGATCGTTGATGACATGATCAATACCAAGGTAGACCGCATGATCAAGTGCAAAGTTGCGGGGCAGGTCAGTGCGTTTGAACAAGCTACTCTCGCTTGCCGGATCAATCAAGCCTGGCATAAACCGGCGATAGGTTCCGTGATAGCCAAACTTAATTGTGATTTTAGGGGAAAGAAAAAAGTTCAGATCTTCTTTCAAAGACATTTCTTTTTGGTTAGCAGTCCAGGTAAATCCTTCTACCTCATCCTTGTCTTCCAAAGAATAATCAAAGTTGCTATAGACTAAAGTGAGGTTAGAAAACAAGCGGTCGCTAAAGAGATGGTTCCAACGAAAAGTAGCAGTTGTGTTACCCCAGTTAAAGCCAAAGTCATCATCAAAGACCCAATTATCCCGACCGGAATAAGCAGAAAGGAAAAAGCGATTCTTATTGTTGGCCCGCCAGTTAACTTTAGCGTTCAGGTCATGAAAGCTTATCCGGGTGTCCTCCGTATCTTCGGATAGCCCCATAAACAAATCTATATAAGATCGACGCCCTGCCACAATAAAGGAAGCTTTATCTTTAACGATGGGCCCTTCTAACGCCAGCCGACTGGCTAACAATCCGATCCCGCCGGAGCCGACAAACTGCTTATTGTTACCATCTCGTGTCCGTACATCCAGCAAGGAGGATAACCTTCCACCGAATTGTGCCGGGATACCCCCTTTATACAATTCAGCATTTTTAATGATATCGGCATTGAATACGGAGAATAATCCGAACAAATGTGAAGCATCATATACCGGCGCCTCATCAATTTGTATCAGGTTTTGATCCGCAGATCCACCACGGACGTAAAAGCTAGCGGTGCCTTCTCCGGCACTGGTTACCCCAGGCATGGTTTGGATCGTTTTGATGATATCTGGTTCTCCCAGCAGGGCAGGCATCTTTTTCAACTGTTCGATATTCAGTTCCTGACGACTCATGCGGATATCACTTACGGCTTCGTCCTCTTTCTTGCTTTTTACAACAACTTCATCCAGGATCGTTCCTTCAGCTGATAATTCTACATTTAAGGTTTGGTTAGCTTGCAAATCAACAGATTGCACCAGTGATTCATAACCGATGTAGGAAAAGGATAGCTCATAATTCCCTTTAGGTAATGTAATGGAGTAAAACCCATAAAGGTTGGAAGTAGCGCCAATACCTGCCGCTCCGACGTAGATATTAGCATAGATAAGTTCTTCTCCCGAGCCGATATCTCTGATATAACCGCTCAGGGTGACTTTTTCAACTTGGGCGGCTGTTTGTGCATCCTGTAAAAATGGTAACAACAAAAGCCAGCAACAGCAATAGATCTTTTTCATAAAGTTTTGTTCGTTAAGGTGTTTTCCTATGATTTTTCATTCACTAGAGACCACCAAAAGCGAACTACCCTCATGGTAAAATTAGTTTTTCCACCAATGGAATTGAAACAAGGATAAAACGATAAAAAGTAAGGATGAACGGGAGTATGGCTACATAGGTGTTTTGGCTTAGACAACGAATACATTTCTGTCTGGCGGGAACAGACAGGCTGATAAATGAAAATATTCTAAAGGCAATTTTTAAATTTTATTCTATCATAAAATCATAAACCACCG
>CBDUIU010000452.1:0-4474 GCA_965367335.1 uncultured Saprospiraceae bacterium | reverse complement strand
CGAAACAGAAGTAGAAGGCCAGGGCGAAAGTCAGGTAGAATTCAGCAAAGCTGTAACCAGTGCCAGTGTAGATGCTAGTGGTAACTACGAATTACACTTTTTGGAGTCTGGAGAGTACGAACTGTACTATGCTGCTTATGAAGAAAACAGTTCCGGAGAAATGGAATTAATGGGTACCCTGGCAGTCGATGTGTTGTCAAGCATTGACCTGGGTGCAGTTTCCGTAGATGCCTCAGCTACAGTTTCAGTTAATGTGTTAGCAACGGCTATTGTTGGGCTGTAAGCTTTATTGCAATTAAATAACATTTATAAAAAAGACCTACCGGCGTGTGTGCCGGTAGGTCTTTTCTCATTTTACTCCGTTAATAATGAATAAATCTGTTCTTACAATGGATTGGAAGAAAACTACTTAATCATCATCAACCATATCATTTTAATATTATTCCACAATCTTATACAGGCCACTATCTACCCGCTCCTGAAACTCTTCTCTGCTTACTGGCATATCCCGATTGAGACTAACGAATTTGATGGTTATCTTGGATTTACTTTCCTTGACGACTTTTATATTGATACTTCTACCCATAACATTATTGGATTTAGTTAAAATTTACAATTAAATACAGTTTTTACAAGCGTTAATTTTGCATACTATCAGGTATTGCATTTTTGTGGATCAGGCGCAACTTCTGAATGGCGCGGTCTTTAATTTGCCGAACTCTTTCCCGGCTTAAACCAAGCTGTTCGCCAATTTCACTCAAGGTGTGGGGCTCCATTTCACCTACGCCATAATACTTTGCAACGATCATAGCCTGACGCTGGGAAAGCCGGTTCAGCATGCTGACGATATCCTTTCGTTGAGACTCAATCACTGACAATTCATGATCTGGTGCATTTAACTTACTGTCAGGAAGTACCGAATGCAAACCAGGATCCTGGTCAAAACCGAGTGGTGCATCAAGAGAAGAACAGCGTTTTCTGTTTTCCATACACCTCTTTACGGTTTCAATTTTTAAGTCTAAGCTATTAGCTATTTCGTTATAGGAAGGTTCCCTTTCAAATTCCTGTAATAATTCACTGCGCATTTTCAGAATAGCCATGAGGTCGCTGTGCACATTCAAAGGTACACGGATTTTTCTTGACTTTTCATTAAGTGCTTGTAAAATAGATTGGCGGATCCACCAAACGGCATAAGAGATAAATTTAAACCCCTTGGATTCATCGAATTTTCGAACCGCTTTAATCAAGCCTAAGTTACCTTCATTGATGATATCATTCAAATGCATACCGACATGTTGGTACTGTTTAGCAACAGATACTACGAACCTTAGGTTATGATTGATAATTTTTCTGAATGCCAGCTCGTCTCCATTTCGTAGTTGTTCAAACAGACGATACTCCTGGTCGGGAGATAGGACATCAAATCTTGCTATTTCAGTGAGGTATTTTTCGACGGACTTTTCGTCTCTTCGGGTAAAACTAGTAGTAATTTTTAATTGACGCATATGATATATTATACAAAAAATTAATGAAAAATGCAAGTTTTTATTTAATTTTAAATTTCATTTAACACTTTTCTTACATTTTTTAATCATTATAACATAACATAATAAAAAAAGCCATCAGTCAGAATGCTCCAAGCGGCTCTAACTGATGGTTTTTTCTATGAAAGAACTAGTTTACTTTTCGCCCAAAATAACTACCAGGGTATAGATTAACCCAGGGAGATAAAACAGGATAGTTAGTAATAATGATAACCAAAACCGGTTACTTAAACCATCATAAATACCCATTGCTAATGGTGGCAGCAAGATCGCAATAATCACTAATAAAAGTAAATTAGTATCATTGGCTTGTTTGGCCTCTTTTATCGCAGATTTTAATTGCTTTTTAACTGCTTTTTTATGAGCTCTTTTTTCCTTTCGGCTCATATCCTTCCAGGCTTTCACTGAAGATGTGGCAACTTCATTTGCAGTAGTTGCCTGAGTAGTTTTAGTGACAGAAACTACGGCGTGTACAGGTTGTTGAGCAAGAAAAAACAAACCGAGTAAACTTAGTAAAATGTACTTTTTCATCTGTTTAATTTTTAGGTTGAATAATAAGTATGTGGATATAATCTTAGACCACTGCAATATTTTTTGTACTCCGAGCCTCTAACTCATCCGTCAATTGCTTATTCACAAATGTGGCTACAGGCAATTCAATTAATTTTACACCTCTTTGGTTTTTACAGCTCTTTAACACCGACCATAATTCTTCCACATTATCCGGTTTCCAGGCTTTAATACCAAAACTTTCGGCTAATTTAACAAAATTTGGATTAGTTAGGGAAGTTCCGCTGGATTCTCCTCGGGATTGCTCCTGTTTCCAGCTAATCAAGCCATAATCGTCATCAACTGTAACAATCATTGTGAAATTACAATTCATCCGCACGGCAGTTTCCAGCTCTTGTATATTCATCATGAAACCGCCGTCACCAGCAATAGCAAAGATCTCCCGTTCAGGATTAACCAAACTAGCCGCTATAGCTCCGGGCAGGGCTATTCCCATCGAAGCTAAGCCGTTGCTGATGATACAGCCGTTTGGAACATAAGTAGGGAAATTTCGCGCGATCCACATTTTATGGGTTCCCACATCACTAATTACAAGGCCATCTTTAGCCAGAATTTCCCTTAGTCCTATGAGTAACCCGGGAACTGTAAATCTTCCATTTTTCTCCAGCCGAAAGCCTTCAATACTATTTAGCATTTGTGCTCTGATCGGTTGATACCAGTCAGGCCGGGATTCGAATCCACTTAAAGCAAGGTGTTCCGAAAGTGCTTTAATGATTAAAGTGACGTCTCCTATCAGTTCTATTTCCGGAACGTATTCTTTATAAACCTCGGCTGGTTCATAATCAATATGAATGATTTTTTTCTTTACACCAATGTTCCAACCATCTGGAGCTGACTCCGCAATATCATACCCAACAGCGATCACGAGATCTGCTGTACTAAACGCATCTTTGACATAATCATTTTCGCCAATGCCAGTTGTCATCAAAGATTGAGGTGATTGATCGGAAACCGCTCCTTTCCCCATAAAGGTAGAGACTACCGGTAAATTATAAACCTCACAAATTTTGCGGAGCGCATCGCTACAGTTATCGCGGATAGCTCCGTTCCCTGCTAAGATCAAAGGCTTTTTCGCTGCTTTTACCAACTTGACCGCCTGTTCAATCTGAGCATCACCAGGTTTGCCTAAGTAGACTTTTTTGGGTGGTATTGGCTGTGTCTCCTTGTCTAGTTCTATCTGAGCAATATCTTCGGGTAATTCAATATGAGTAGCGCCGAATTTTTTACTTTGAGCTACTTTAAATGCTTTGCGCACGATCTCCGTTACGGTATCCGCAGAACGGATTTGATCATTCCATTTCGTGATAGAACGAAACGTATGCAAAACATCGATCAGCTGATGACTTTCATGATGCAAACGGTCAATCGATCCTTGCCCGGTAATTGCAACTAAAGGCGCTTTATCTAAATTAGCATCAGCAACACCAGTAATCAGGTTGGTAGCTCCGGGGCCAAGGGTGGCCAGGCACACACCAGCTTCACCAGTTAATCGACCCCAAACGTTAGCAATAAAAGCAGCGCCCTGCTCATGACGAGTAGGCACAAATTCAATATCTTTATTTTTGTCAAGCGCAAATAAAAGATCTTCAACTTCTTCTCCTGGAACACCAAATACATACTTAACACCTTCAGTCACTAAAGCTTGAACTAATAAATCGGCTACGGTCATAGTAAAAAAATTTGGTGAGTATACAGAAAGAAGGATTAGATGGTAACTCTAGTACTCAGTTAAAGAAGAATGATGACAATGTGTTGTGTTGAAATTAAATTTTCTCAACCTGAGGGCGAACCTTTGATCTGGGCGTATATGTTTCTCTGACAACTGCTTGTGAGTCGGCAGTTGGCGATGGAGTAACCATCGGGTTTGATTGTTTTAATGTATTTGCATCCAATTGTAAACCACGCAGGTATTCAGACAAATAGTTTCTGGTAAACTCTACCACCACCGGCATAATTGGACGCCACCAGTCCTGCTCTTTATAAAATGGATGAGCTGATTGTTCCTTAACAAAGTGATTGGAGGCTGTCTGAATGCCATAAGAAGCAAGCTTAGCCACCTTTGAGGTAATAAAATGCCGGTCGAGGAACTGGTCTACTAATTTATTAGGAATACCGCTTACTTCTTTGATTATAGCATTTTCAGCCACATCCTGCATCAACTCTAATTTACGTTGCTCAACGGCCAGGTCTTGCATATTATTAACGTGTTCAAAATCAGCTTGACTTAAAACCTGATCAATGATCGGCGCGGTGATCAACTTATCCTTAAAAGTATAAATAGCTGCAATTGTTAGCGCTATAATGATAGCAACTATACCAAATCCCAAAGTATAATATCCTAAATAACTCCCCAGAAACAA
>CBDUIU010000451.1:0-4476 GCA_965367335.1 uncultured Saprospiraceae bacterium | reverse complement strand
CTTATTTATAGTAGTATTGATACCATCAATACGCCAAATGATACATTTATAATTGCTTACACCGAACCTATTGATTTTAACCTCATAGTCATTAATAGCAGCCCGGATACCATCCGTGAGTTCAGTCTTCATACAAAAGGTAAAAATACTTCTTTTTGTAATATCCTCGGTAATTTTAAAAAAACCTATAAAGGATTATCCTTGGCTCCTGGCGAATCATTTATAGTATCCGACCAAACCTATAACGGTATTTCAATTGAACAAGGAAGCTCCTTTGACCTCTTCTTCACCGCCTATGCCCCAAACCAACAATTTGACAGCCAACCCGAAGACAATACCGTTTCTACCCAAATTAACTTTGATCCAACAACCAGCACCCGATCAATTGTCTCAAATCCTACTTTTACCATTTTTCCAAACCCTACGTCCGGGCTATTGACTATCCGCTCAAATAACCAGCAAATCATCGAAACTGTCAGCATCTATGATCTGACGGGACGCTTAATCATTGCAGAAAAACCACGGACGAAACAATGGGAAAAAGATTTAAGTAAATTGACTGCTGGAAGTTATATGGTAAAAATCAGTACTGCCCAAAGCATTGGGTACCAAAAAATCATTAAACAATAATCCGCTTTTGGGGTTTGTAAAAGTTAAGGTTTATTCAAGTCAAAAATAAGGTGATAAATCTCACCGTTTGAGGTATGATTTTTTAACTGTATTTTTGCAGCCAGATTTTTGGATTAGAAAAAGAAAATTGATTAGATGAAGCTTCTTGGATGTATTATTCTTTGTTTAGCTTTTCCATTTTTCTCTAATGGACAAGCCCACGAACTTGAGGTCACCGTTGAAAATGTGAAGACAGATGAAGGCCAGATTTATATAGCCCTTTATAATAAAGCAGAGACCTTTTTGAAAAGTGCCAAGTATTATAAAGCCCAAAAATTTCCGGCTACCAAAGGAAAAACCGTCTGTACCTTTGACGAAATCCCGGCTGGTAAGTATGCTATTTCTATCTATCACGATATTAACTCCAGTAAAAAGTTGGATACCAATTGGATGGGCATTCCGTCTGAGCCTTATGGTTTTGCCAATGATGCGAAAGGTTTTCTCGGCCCGCCTAAGTTCGAAGATTGCCTGATAGAGGTCAATGATGATAAAGAGGTAAAGATTAAGCTAAAATAACTGCTTTCATTTCGTCTCCAGCAGTAAGATCACCCAGTGTTCTCCATCCGCATTATAGGCTTTTATATGTTTAAAGCCTACTTTCTCGTGTGCCCGCATGGATCGTTGATTTCTCTCAGATACTTCGGTAATTATATACTCAAAGTGATCGCATAAACGACGCTTCATCTCTGCATATAAGCCAGTAAAAATACCCTGTCCTCTGAAGCCTTTGGCGATACATACCTGCCCCATCACCAGGTAACGACTGCCTTCCAACAGCTTCCCACGATACACCGTACTATCAATTTCCCGAAACATCGGAATCAACAGGGGAATGCGTTCGGAAAAAGAACGTAACATCACCAAAGTATAGCCAATGACCTGATCGTCCATTCTGGCCACTATATGTGGAAAAGGGCGATTCATTTCCTCCAATAGACTCAACTCATGTCGGATCGTAACAAAACCCTGCGCCAGAGCCTCTTCTTCGCTAAGGGCTTCAGGAAGGTTAGCCTGCTGCAAATCCTGGATAGCTTGTAGCTCATGGAAGTGTTCAACTACGCCAAAAGTGATTGATTTATGCATCATACTTAAGAATTTAGCGGAAAAGTTGGATACTACTTAGTTGCATTGGACTTCATCAGTTTTTTGTATTTTGGCAGTGGTTTTGCCTTAAAAAACAAATAAAACAAACACTAATATGAACTGGTTGAACCAAATCAAAGATAAACTTTTCCAGGCAGTTGATATTTCTTCACTGGCTTTTTTTCGTATCGTTTTTGGACTCATACTCTGTTGGGAAGTCACCCGCTATTACAGCCACGACTGGATTGAGCGGTATTGGATCGACCCAGATTATTTCTTCACTTTTGATGGTTTTCATTGGATACAACCCTGGGAAGGTAACTTGATGTATGTTCATTTTTTCTTTCTTGGTGTTTTGGCTGTTTTTATAACACTAGGATTGTTTTATCGAATCAGTAGTATTCTATTTTTCCTGGGGTTTACTTACGTTTTCTTGTTAGACCAATCCAACTACCTCAACCATTTTTACCTGATCAGTTTGCTGAGTTTTATTATGATCTTTGTGGATGCGCATCGGCAATTTTCCATTGATTCGGTCCTTTATCCACAGCTCAAATCAGATGTAATTCCGGCTTGGATGGTTTGGATTCTGCGTTTGCAACTAGGAATTGTATACTTCTACGGTGGTATTGCTAAGATGAATACAGACTGGTTAAGTGGCTATCCATTGCGGTATTGGCTAGCGGCAAAAACAGATTTTCCGGTAATTGGATCTTTGTTTACTGAGGAATGGATGGTCCTACTTTTTGCATATAGCGGCTTATTACTTGATCTGTTGATCACGCCCTTTCTTATTTGGAAAAAAACGCGTCCCTATGCCTTTGCTGCGATTACCTTATTTCACCTGATGAACTCCGAGTTATTTCTCATCGGCATTTTCCCTTGGTTTATGATGTTTGCCACGACGATCTTTTTTGAGCCGGATTGGTTTAGAAAAATGATCAGTAAGTTGGATCGCTATCAGCATTTCAGGAAAATGGAAGTAAAAAAATTGGGAAGCTATTTTATCAAAAGCAAACAGCTTGTTTTTTATGGATTTTGCCTTTACCTGATTGTACAAATGACAGTTCCTTTGCGTCATTTCTTTATGGAAGGCTATGTAAGCTGGACCGAAGTTGGCCATAAATTTAGCTGGCATATGAAACTCCGCAACAAAGATGCCCGCGCCAGATTTATCGTCAAAGACCTGGATAGCGGAGAAGAATTTAAGGTTAACCCGAAAGACCTGTTATCCAGTAGACAACGCCGTAAAATGTCAACCCGTCCGGATTTGATCTTACAATTTGCGCATATTTTGGATAAAGAATTTGAAAAAAGAGGTCACCCCAACGTGGCCGTATACGCCCGGATAACCGCAAGTCTGAACGGAAGAAAAGACCAGCCCCTGATCCGGCCGGAAGTCGATTTACTTAAGATCACTTCAAAAAATTCAATTTATGACTGGGTGACAGAATTGACAGAAGAATTGCCAGTACGATGAGGATTCTAATTGGCGTTTTATCCTTGACCTTTCTAAATATAGCTTCCGGTATTAATAGTGTACCGTTTGAAATAATAAGTTACACCTCACAAATCCAGGTAGATCACTTCAATGACAGTTTGCCAAATTATCAACTGACCAAACAACAAAACCGACGGTTGTTTCAATATTTATGTGCAAAAACCTTAGAGCGTGAAGCTCAATCCCCAGAGAAGAATAAACGTTTAAACCTCAATCTAAAAAAAGATTTAGTCAGTCTCAAAAAAGACTTTCTTCATGCTACAACTCCGGCAGATCTTTTTTATGCCATTGCAAGGTTGAGTAATACAAGAAAGAATCAGCACCTTTTAGTTAAACCTTATGCGAAAGGAATTGGAGCCGGGTATTTAGAACAGTCAGCTCACTTCCCCGAACAACTCAATCAGGCACCGGTCCAACTTGCCGTTGATTATCAAAACCCGGATCGGCCTTTATTATTTTTGATCAGCTGGGGAAAAAACAGTGCGCTACAACAATCCGGGGCGCTCGGTGATGTGCTGATTGGAATAAATGGTATTAAATTACAACAATATATTAACGACATTGATCCCTTTCTTAATTATTCTACTAAAAACAGCAAATGGCAAATTTTAGCGCAGTTACTACCACGGCGCAGCTTATTATTGCCAGTACATTTTTACCAAAAAAACCTTAGCCTGACTTTTAGCAAAGCGAATGGACAAACCTATCAGGTGAACCTCAATTATCACCAACCCAAAGACATTGTTTGGGAAAAGCCGGAAATGGCACTCCCCTACCCCGGCTTTTTGATCATGAAATCCTGGGCTAGCTTTACGCTTCATCAATCCACTCAATACCCAAAAACACTGCTATTACAATGGCATAGCTTTGGGCCGGCACTCCGTCCGGATATTGATGCCTTGATTGATTATGCAAAAGTGAACCAATTATTACAAGCTAACCTCATCATTGACGCCAGGTATAGCGAAGGCGGTCAACATGCGCCCTATGCGATTCAAAGGCTGACAAACAAGCCTTTTCTCATCACAACCGGCAACGTAAAAAAGAGTGATATCTTTCCAGCCTTTTCGAACAAACTTAAAGAAAAAGGAGCTGACGAAAGACTCATGGATTGGCTCCGGATCGAAAGCCAACGGGCTACGGATTGGACGGCCAACGTGCCTTTCAAACTACAATACCTACCAGCTGACTCGGATGGCTATCTCTATCCTGCTGATGATCAT
>CBDUIU010000450.1:0-4478 GCA_965367335.1 uncultured Saprospiraceae bacterium | reverse complement strand
GATGAAACCTCCTTTGTCAATGGTGCTAACTTTGACATCAATGGTGGGCTTGCATTTTCTTAAACAAACAATACAATTACCAACATGAAAAAAGTAGTGACTTTCGGAGAGATCATGCTCCGCCTGACGCCTCCAGGCTGGAAGCGTTTTTCACAAGCTGATAGTTTTGATGTAATCTATGGTGGTGGGGAGTCGAACGTAGCAGTCTCACTGGCTAACTATGGTGTCCCCGTAGAATTTGTCACCCGACTTCCTCAAAATGATATCGGGGAATGTGCATTAATGGAAATGCGTAAACGAAATGTTGGGACCCAGCACGTTGTGCGAGGCGGAGAACGCCTGGGTATCTACTTTCTGGAGATTGGTGCAGTTAGCCGGGGTAGTAAAGTAGTGTATGACCGGGCGTATTCTTCTATGTCGACCATCGAAAAAGGAATGATCAACTGGGAAGAAGTTTTTCAAGGGGCACATTGGTTCCATTGGACAGGGATCACTCCGGCCATTTCACAAGGGGCGGCTGATGCTTGTCTTGAAGCAATTCAAATGGCTAATAAAATGGGCGTAACGGTTTCCACTGATTTGAACTACCGAAAAAATTTGTGGAACTACGGTAAAAATCCGGGTGAGATCATGCCTGCCCTCGTGGAAGGTTGCGATGTTATTCTAGGTAATGAAGAAGACGCGGAGAAACATTTCGGTCTTCATCCTGAACATGTAGATGTAACTCAAGGTGATTCTGTGGATGCCAAAGCCTACCTTTCTGTTCTAAAGCAATTAATGGAAATGTTCCCACGGGCGAAAAAGGTCATTACCACTTTACGAGGTAGTATCAGTGCATCGCACAACTCCTGGTCAGGTGTATTGTATGATGGCAATACCCTGTATGAAGCGCCTACCTATCAAATCACCCACATTGTAGACCGTGTTGGTGGTGGTGATAGTTTCATGGGCGGCCTCATCTACGGATTAATGACATGGCCTGAGGATAACCAAAAGGCCCTCAACTTTGCAGTTGCTGCCTCCTGCTTAAAACACACGATTTATGGCGATGCTAATTTGTCGACTATTGGAGAAGTAGAGAAACTGATGAGCGGCGATGCATCGGGGAGAGTAGCTAGGTAAGGTTATTACGGGGGAGGATCATCCCGGCTAAAGCGGGATGGTTGTTACGGGTTATAACCTAACGTTCATAACGTGCTGTCGGAACTTCGAAATAGATATATGCTAAGTTCCGACAGCACGGTAGGTTAAAACCCGTAACAACGATTCGCAAAGCGAATCACTCTCCCCCGTAATAACCATTTCTCAAAACACCAAACTAATACCAATCCAACATATGTCCAATTTCACTAGAATACAAGTCGCTCAAACCATGGGCGCAAACGGCCTCGTTCCGCTTTTTTATCATCCAGATATAGAGATCTGCAAAAAGGTAGTAAAAGCCTGTTATCAAGGGGGTGCCCGGTTGTTAGAGTTTACTAATCGTGGGGATTTTGCTCATGAAGTATTTGGCCAACTCAATAAATATGTACGCAAAGAACTTCCGGAAATGATACTAGGGGTAGGTTCTGTGACGGATGCAGGAACTGCTTCACTGTACTTGCAGTTGGGTGCCAATTTTATTGTTACACCAGTCATGAGGGAAGATATTGCGGTGGTTTGTAATCGCAAAAAAGTTTTATGGTCACCGGGATGTGGATCCCTGTCAGAAATTTGCCGGGCGGAAGAGCTAGGGTGTGAAATTGTCAAATTATTCCCCGGCGGAACCTATGGCCCCGGCTTTGTTAAAGCAATCAAAGGGCCACAACCCTGGACTTCAATTATGCCAACCGGAGGAGTCGCACCAACGGAAGAGAGCCTGAGTGCTTGGTTTGGAGCGGGGGTTACCTGTGTCGGAATGGGGTCAAAGCTGATCGCAAAAAATCAAGCAGGGGAGTATGACTATGAAAAGATCGAACAACTGGTTCGGTCCGCTCTAAATATTATTGAAAAACTCAGGTCAAAATAGTGATGGTCTGGTGGTATGGAGTATTGCACTATCTATGGTCATTGTTACGTGCTAAATCAAAGGTTCGTTTTTCCAAATAATCTAACAAAACCTGTCGATCCCGATAAGGGGCTAATTCGTCATAACTAATTGGCGCTCCAATTTCCACCTTCAAGGTCTGCGCTTGTTTATTACATACTTCGTGTAAAAGCATTCCCAGTCGCAAGGTCTGACTAAAATAACTGGCCAGTTGAAACCCCCAACTATTTTGCCCATGAAAAAATATAGGGACAACAGTAGCTTGGGATTGCTGAATTACTTTGGCCGTAAATCGTTTCCATTCCAGATCTTCTGCCTTACCAAAAACATGTTTTGCGGTAGCCACACCTCCAGCAGGGAAAATGGCTAGGGTTCCTCCCTGTCGTAAATGATCCAGAATCTGACCCTTGGTTTTGATGTTCGTCCGCATGGCTTCGCGGGTCGGCGCAAAGTCTATCGGTAACATAAACCGATTCAAATCCTCATCTCGGAATAACACACTGTTGACGGGGAAACGAAAGTCAGGCCGGACTTTTAAAGTTAAGGCACCTAAGGCAAGGCCGTCCACTACGCCGAAAGGATGATTCGCAATGATCACCAGCGGGCCGGTCCGTGGAATGTTGGTCAATTGCCCTTTGTCATAATCCAAATCGATTTGTAGTTGGTCCAGGGCAGCTGCCCAAATCTCCTCGGGTGCAGGACGACTGGCCTTGACGGTAGCGTATACATTTTCCAGATGGTTTCGACCCGTTAGGATCTCGATACCATTAATGCACAGTTTTTCCAGCCAACTGTGATCTTCGGAAACATAGGTGATGATCCTGGATGACATGGGGTAAAGATAGGGATGCGGGTCAATTCATAGTATATTTTTATCGAAAAAAGAGTCACTCGGAAAACTCCAAGTGACTCTAAAGATTTTTTTATAACTTTTCTATGAATGGCCTTGAAACACTTATTTCAAAAACGAATAATTAATTCCGAACATCACCAGATCTGTCGTCATTTCATAGGATACTTCACTATTCGGTATGGCACCCAACGGATTTTCTCCGGAGACTAACTGAGGACTTAACAAGGAGCCAGAAGTAGCACCGTCGCTCATTCCGTGGTGATAGGTTGCATTAATGCTCAGTTTGTCATTGATGGCATAGCCCACACCAAACTGGAAAGCGTGTTTGATGATCGCGGTAGCTGGAGCAGAGAAGAAAACCAATTCTTCTTTGATCGGATTGCTACTGTAAGTATACCCGACCCTCAACGGAAGCTGATCAATGCCTTTGTACTGTACCCCTGCGGATATGATGGAAATGCTTTCCCAGCCAAAACCAGCAACGGAAGCAGTTGGCGTCCAACCACTCTTTTCGAAACCATTCGTATTTTCATAATCTACGTAGCGGTAATCTACTGCTATGTCGATCATCTCATTAGAGTATCCCAGGCCAGCGGAATAGATGCCGGGATAATCCATGTTGAATTTGACATTAGGAGCAGAAGAGCCATCCAAATAGGTGTTTTCAAAATCAAAATCGGAAAAGAATTGAGGTGATTTATAGGAGGCACCTAATTTAAATCCGACATCGGTTTGATAAAAAATACCAAGCTGTGCCCCAAAGCCTACGGCATGCGCTTCGTTACTAACAGGATAACCGAGGGTCATACTAGGTGAGGCCAATGGGTTGGGTTCCAATTCAAGTGCCGAATAATTAAATGTTGGAGCCAAACCAATACTCAGATTTTCCGAAATTTCGTAGGCGTAAGTAAGTCCGATCTGGAGTAAAAAATAGTTGGACTCCAGCCGTCCGAATCCACCCATGTTTTGTGGCGTGTTGATTGGATTCGTCATGCTTTCAGGAAAGGTTACCCCGAAGCCGCTAATACCAAAAGCAGAAACACCAAAAGTATGCTTACTCTCTTCTTTACCAAAAATCATGGCGATGGCGGGCATGATCGATGTACCCCGGTCATCTTCGGTCATCCCACTGAAAGGACCTTGGGGCGTGGGAACCGTAGAAGAGATTTCCGGAGAAGAGAAAAACAAACCTGCATTTACAGAGAGTTCATTGTGATCAAAAACTGAAATCCCGGCAGGGTTCCAGTGTAGTGGACCGCTAATATCCAAAGGTTGAGCGGTGGCTGCACCACCCATTGATAGATTAAAAGCGCCGATCCCCTGCATAATATGACCTGCTTGTGCGATTAAGCCGGTCGTCATCAGGAGGAAGATGAAATTTAAAAGATACTTTTTCATTTTGTATGAGTTAGGGGAATTACCTAGCATTTTCCTTACACGCAGGAGAGCCCAGGCAACACCACATTTTATAGAATTTTGTCCATTGTTTCTACTCAAGGTAGGCAGGAAAGCCATTTTGTTATGTGACATTGATCACATAAGGAAGTAGCTTTTGTCAATGGAATAGGGAAGATTAGTTACTCTTTTATGTCATTATTA
>CBDUIU010000449.1:0-4482 GCA_965367335.1 uncultured Saprospiraceae bacterium | reverse complement strand
AATTTCATCAACCAGAGGCGTTGCTTCTTGCAATACCAACTCTCGGATGCGTTGTTCAAATCCCGGGGCGCCGGGTGTTTCACATATTTTTTTCAGTAATTCTACATCAATCATATCAAAAAATGAAGTTAAATTTTCGCGAATATACGGTTTTTGATGCGTAATATTGCGTTCATGTCTTTATTGAAACAGTTAGCAGGAGATACAGTTGTTTACGGATTGGGTAGTGTCTTACCGCGCATCCTTAATTTTGTTATTCTTACACCATATTATACTAATACATTTGCTACTGGTGAGTATGGTATAGTTTCAGAGATGTACACCTATGCAGCATTGTTATTGGTCTTTTTTACTTACCGAATGGAAACTGCCTTCTTTCGGTTTGGCAGTGAAAAAGGTGCTTTGTCTTCTACCTTTTCAACTGCTACTATCTCACTTTTGATCAGTTCCTTGTTGTTGGTAGGACTGTTGTTGTGGAATGCGGAGGGTATAGCTAATTGGCTTGATTATCCGGATCAGCGACATTACGTCATACTTTTCACTTTTATTATAGCCTTTGATGCCTTAGCGGCTATTCCATTTGCTCGATTAAGGTTGGAAAATCGTGCTAAACGATTTGCATTGATCAAAATACTAAATATCGTTCTTACGATGATCTTTATCTTCTTCTTTTTGGAACTTTGTCCAAGATTGGAAGACGCAGGGGTAAATTGGGCAACATGGATTTATGATGGAACTGATCGTATACAATATGTATTTATTGCTAATTTATTAGGAAGTGCTTTAGTTTTAGTGATGTTGTTACCCTTGTATGCACGATTACAGTTGGTGTGGGATGCCAAACTATGGAAACGCATGATTAGGTACGCAGCCCCCTTGATTGTGGTAGGTCTTGCTGCGGTCATTAACCAATTGATTAATATTCCATTGATACGTTATTTATTGCCTTATAGTCCAGAGGAAAATCAAGCTCAAATGGGGATCTTTAGTGGTGCAGCTAAAATTGCTGTGATCATGAGTTTGTTTACTCAAGCGTTTAATTATGCAGCAGAACCATTTTTCTTTAAAAACGCAAGGCGAAGTGATTCAAAAGTAGTGTACGCTGAAGTAAGTCAACTCTTTGCCTTGGTTGGCAGTGTAGTTTTTCTTGGTATCATGCTCTATATTGACATTGTGCAATTTTATATTGGAAAAGATTTCCGTGTTGGACTTAGTGTTGTCCCGCTTTTACTATTAGCTTATCTATGTCTTGGGCTATATTATAACTTTTCTATCTGGTACAAACTAAATGACCGTACCTCATTTGGTGCCTATATCTCGGTAGGTGGCGCACTGATTACACTCGCGTTGAACATTCTACTCATCCCCAGAGTTGGATATATCGGTGCAGCTTGGGCGGCTCTAGCTTGTTATGCTTTTATGGCGGCAGCGGGATATTTGACCGGGCAAAAATTCTATCCTATACCTTATCCTATTTGGAGGATATTAGGTTACATTATTCTAGCAGTTATTTTTTACCAGATCAACCTTTTTTTCCGCGATAATTTTGAACTTAAGGTGCTTATGCGGTTATTGGTGAATACAGGAATACTTTCAGCCTATTTGGGAGTGTTATTTTTCATGGAAAAAGAATTGATTTACCAACTAAAGGGAAAATAGGTGTAGTGAGTATTATCAACTTAACACAAACCAAAAGTTTCGTATCTTTGTCAACTACTATAAGCAAGGGCCTTGTGCTATAAATGAGCTTTAAGAACAGCGGATAATGGACTTAAAATCGCAGATAAAATTAGATAAACTCCCTCACCATATCGCGGTGATCATGGATGGAAATGGCCGATGGGCTAAACAGCATGGTAAACCCCGTGTGTTTGGTCATCGCAATGGGGTAAAAGCTGTTCGTGAAATTACAGAAGCGGCGGCTGAGCTTGGGGTAGAATATTTAACCCTGTATGCTTTCTCTACTGAAAATTGGAGTCGCCCTCAATTTGAAGTCAATGCCTTAATGCATTTATTGGTGGAAACACTGCGTAAGGAAATTGAAACGCTTAATAAAAATAACATTCGTCTCCAAGCTATTGGTGATTTGTCAAAGTTGCCTTCAAAGACCTATAAAGCATTGTTAGAAGGTATTGAGAATACGAAGAATAATACTCGCATGACATTGGTGCTCGCACTTAATTACAGTGCCAAATGGGAAATCCTTGAAGCCACTCGCCAACTATCTCAGCAGGTAGTTAAAGGCGAAATTACAACAGATCAAATTGACGAAACTACCTTCTCTAATGCACTTAGTACTAAAAATATACCCGATCCGGAGTTGCTGATCCGCACCAGTGGAGAGCACCGGATCAGTAATTTTCTACTTTGGCAAATAGCCTACGCTGAGCTTTGTTTCCTACCCATCTTCTGGCCGGAATTTCGCAAATCTCATCTCTATCAGGCAATTATTGATTTTCAAAATCGGGAAAGACGGTTTGGAAAGATCAGTGAACAGTTAGCATAATTACTTAAAACATGTTATTTGGCTAAAGCCTGTTTGATGGGATTCACCATCAAACAGGCTTTGTTTTTTTTGCAAAGCTCTTAGGAAAATAGGTTCTGTTTTCTATCTAACAATGAAAATGGACTAATGTTTGATGGCTTAGTGATTGAAATATAAAATATTGCTAAAAAAACAACAGGAGCATCATGTATGCTTTAAAGTCAGGAGTTAGTAGTGGAACGTTAGGCGTTTATCCCCCTCTAGTTAAGTAAAAATTGGGTAGGTGAAAAAGTTGTAAGTGATCTTGTTAACCCAGATTAATACACACATAAAACTTTAATAGTATGGCGTCAAAGGAAGTCAAAATGAATGGTATTAATACTCTTTATACCATTCATAATGGAAAACCCACCTTTAAAATTTATTCGTTTTTATTGTTACTGTTTTCATTTATCCCATATGGGAATGCCATGGTTCTGATGGCAGGAGATAGTTGTAATCAAAATCGAACCTTCATTAATGGGGCGGATTTCGACAACTTAGTGGCTTCAGTAACGGACGCAGTATCACCGCCGCTTTCTCTTTGTTTAGGAGGAATCTATGACCTAGACAGCTTAATGGACACAAATACAGAGAATTATGCAGAAATTCTTATTACGGGAATCGGTTGCGATGGAGAAATAGCCATTGAAGATACTGATGATGTTATTTCTGCTGGAGCATATGTAGGGTTTGAGGTAAGTTCTACAGGTTTGTTAAGTGGCTCAGTAAACGCAGAGGTTACTATTCGCACATATTTGGGAGGTAGCCTGCAGGAAACCTACAATGCTGTAACAGCAGGGTTGGGAGTCAATGCTAGTCTATTGAATTCAAGCGGAAATGCTATTTTAGGCTTTGTAACCAGTACTAATTTTGATGAGATCAGGATAGAGTATAGTTCTTTGGTAGCAGTACTTTTTCGAGCAGAAATTTATCAAGCAATTATTAAAGAGTTTTGTGCAGGTCCGACCTTATCGTGTAATGATGAAACTATATTGGTTAACACCGCCTACCCGGTAGTAGTAAATGAGTCAAATACAGGGTTGGTGTGTGTGGGATGTACAGTTGAAGATACTGAAAACCTCATCAATGAGGATACGAGTGATTACGCTACAGTGACTCTACTGGCAACCTTAGGTTCCAGTGCGTCTGTGGCGGTTGAAGACGTTTTAACAACTTTTGCAGCGGGAACTTTTGCAGGGTTTGATCTTGAAAACACAGATTTAGCAGGAGTAAACTTATTGTCAGGGTTAACAATCAAAACGTATTTGAACGGAAGTCCACAGGACACTTCAAGTACGGGGACTTTGCTTTCAATTAATTCCTGGATTATTGGCGGTACTGATAGGCAAGTTGTTGGATTTGTTACAACTAAACCTTTTGATCAGGTACAATTAGAGATAACCAATTTGCTAGGAGTCTTAAATACAACAAAGGTGTATGGTGCTATTTTACAAAATTTTTGCGCTGCTAATCTAGCGTGTGATTCTATCTACTATATTACTAAACCTGATTTTCCTTTAGCTATTGATAATGCTCATACAGGCGTTGAAGGAGTAGCATGTGTTGGATGTGCTATTACGGATGTACAGGATGTCTTAAGTACAGATACAACAGATTATGCACTACTTAGAACAGTGGCTGGAGTAGCATCAAGTACTTCAGTTTCAATTGTAGACATATTAACAACATACCCTAAGGGTAGCCGTGTTGGATTTACAATAAAAGACGAGAATACACTGGCTCAAGTAGAATTATATAATTCAATTACAATATGTACCTATCTGGATGGGGTACAGCAGGAGTGTGGAAATGCAACAGATCTAATTGATTTGTCAGTCCTTTATAATTTTATTGGAGATGGAGCGGGAATCTATAATATTGGATTTTATGCTTCAAAAACATTTGATGAAATTCAGCTAAAAGTTTGTTCATTAACTACTTTAATTAATTCAGTT
>CBDUIU010000448.1:0-4494 GCA_965367335.1 uncultured Saprospiraceae bacterium | reverse complement strand
CTTTTCCAGTTTCTCTTCCGCATCGCCAAAGCCTGGAACGGCTTTAAGCTTGCTTGTTACCGTTCTTGCTTCTTCTGGTATCAGTATTTTATAAGGGCTTTTGTAATAACCATCTTCGGCAGAAAGGAAGTCTACCGCTTTGTTCACCCCTTCATTTAAGGCTTCTTTCAGCCCGTTTCCTACTTCTTCATTACTAAGGTTAAGGTCACCACCATTTACAACTTTCTCTGCTTTTTTTTATAAGTTGCCCAGCTTCTGAGCTGAAGCAGGAACTGCAACCGCAGCAATAAGTAAAAGTATCAGCAATCGTTTCATATAAGTATGAGATTTAGTTTTAAAATAATCGTCCTTTATCTAAACGCAATTGCCGAGCTTAATGGCTTTCACGATTGCGTTAAAGAAGGGTTAAATCGAGATTTTAAGTGCTTGGACAAAAATATGTTACCATAAAATTGAGATGGATTTTCATCTTAGACAAGCCTGTCCGTCCGTCAGGCGGGGATTCTAACAAAAATCTTAACCATCTCAATGGTAGCCCAATTTTCGTGAACTACTTACTTTTCAATCATCTCCAGGGCAGCTTGAGCCATTTCATTATCCGGGTTGATATCCAATACCCGATTGATCAATTGGCGGGCTTCTTTTTTATCTCTGGCTGCAAGTCTGACAGCAGCTTTATTCAAAAGTGCTTGTTCGTAATCAGGATCCAGGCGAAGGGCAGCATTATAAAGAGTCTCAGCTTCGGAAAATTTATGTTGTAAAACATTCACATATCCTAAATTACAGAGCGCAACTGGACGTTTACTATTTTCTTTAAGTACATAATTAAAGGTTTTTGCGGCCAATTCCAATTGTTCCAACTGAATAAAGACTATCCCGAGTTTTTCATGAAATTCTAACGTGTAAGGAGCTAGCTCGGTTGCTTGTATCATATATTTTTTTGCCTTGGGCAAGTCACTTAGTTGTAAATAACTTTCACCGATCCGATAATAAGTCCAGTCATCCCTAATTTGTTCAAAACTCACTTGAGTCGCCAATTCAACGATCCCCTTGTAATCTTCACGAATGAAGGCATAATGCACCCGGGTTTTAAAAGCAGTGGTAAGGCTTGCCTTTGAAATACGGAGCAAGGATTCAATAGAGTCGAGAAAATCGGGAGCAGGAGTGTATTTATCATATAGGGCTAAATATCCTTGTGCCATTTCCAGTGGGCTACCTTTGGGTTTGGTCAAAATATCCAAGCCAAGAAAAGTCGCTATCAAATCCTGCTGTTTTTTGTCAATGGGCTGTCCTCGTTTAGCCGTCTCCTTGCTTATATAGTGATCGGTGATCCGCACATGAGGTATGTCAATACTTCCCGAAGGGGGCATATGGCAACTTACGCAATCGTTATCAGCAGCCAGGCGGGCAGGCTCTGTTTCAGTACATTTTTTTTGCTGGTGACAGGATTGACATTGTTGGTTGTAACGGGATTGCTCGGTAGCTTCAATACTGATGTGGGGATTATGGCAGGTAATACAGCTTAGTTTTTCAGATTGTAAATAACAAGGGCTTTTTCGAAGACGATCTGCTTGCGAGGCCATAATAAATTTCTCGTGAGAATTGGAATAACGGGGAAGGAAAACATTCATCACTTCATTCAATGGCATCCCCGGTTTAAAATCAAAAAAGGACTTCCCCTCTTTTAAAACGGCCACTCCTTGCAGATGGCAACGCTGACAAAGATCCATTTGCAGGTTCCGGGGCAAATCCCGCGGGTTAACGATGCTGTAATCAATTTGAGTCGCGGTATCGACGAGTATGCCTGCCTGTTTTTCTTCAACGTGTAATGATCCCGGACCATGACAGCGCTCGCATTCGATCCCCGTCGGCATAGCAGCAAATTTATTCAAAGAGCCTTGGATGTAATCCGGATAATGATTGTGACAAGTGATACATTCGGTAGTGAGAAACCGAGAGAATCTCAAGTTGTCTTTTTCAAACCCCGGAGCAAGGTCCCAGTGTCCATCTTGGGTATAAAAAGTAATTGGAGCCTGATAGATATAGCCATTTTCCGAAATAATATGGGAATTAGTATGTTGGCCTGAGCCCACAATATAGTCCACTTGTTCTATTCTTTTAAAGATGGTATCCTTTCCTGCCAGACGAAATTCTTTGATATAAAGTGAGCTATCTTTCCAGAAAGGTTGATAGTAAAAGTTAGACTTCTCGTCATATACCACAGAATGGGTATCATAGGTGGCTGCACTTTTCAGTCGACTTGCCCGGTCAAAAGAACGCCCCATTCCCGTGTGGATAAAAGTACGATGTACATTGTCATGACACGATTGACAAGCCTCCATCCCTACATAGCTGACCTCTTCGGTCAGGTTTCGATAAAGAGGAGTAGAAGGTTCTGGAGAATGACAAAACACCAGAGCGACTACCATAACTAATAAGCCCAGATAAATCCATTTTTGCGAATTCATTGTGGCGCTTTTTCGCTGCGACTTTCCCCGGTATCCTCAATCATAAAATTGATTCCGCTAATAGCCTCCAAGGTATCATGTCGCATAAATTGTTCAATCATAAAGGTATATTCACCTGGCCGATTAAAAAACGCACCCTCCTGAATATTGACGCGAAGGTGACAGTTCTTGCCTTTACATTCCCCGTTCCACTGTCCGCTTTTATTTGCTAAACTGATGGAGACTCGCTCTATTAATTTTTGTTGATCCGGGAAAGTTGTATGGATACGAATGTACATGTTCTGATAGGCATAATCATCCGTGTGGTCTACATCAAGATAAAGGTTGTAAATGCGCAAAGTATCTATAATCGGAACGGAGAAAACCAAAGTGTCTGACTGGACCCAACCGGAGGAATCAAAAGTATATTTCTTTTGAAAAATATAATCCGGACCACAAGAAGAAAAGGCAACGCTTAGTACAAGAAAAACAATGAGTCTATTAAGAAATGGCATATTATTTTTAAAATTTAAACACATAGATGAAGTATAATACAAACCTAAAAAGTAATACGTCCATTTAAGTCCGATAGCATTACTTATTTTTAAATTAACTTAGCTGGCTACACCAAGCCTTCTTGCAACAAATCATGTAAATGAACCATCCCTCGGTAGTTGCCCTGGTCAACGACAACGAGCTGAGTAATACTATTGTTGCGCATCAATTCTAATGCCTCTACTGCTAAAGCACCTGGCGAAATTGTCTTAGGTGCAGTAGACATAATTTGCTGTGCGGACAAGTTTGAAAAATCTGAATAATTTTCCATCATTCGACGTAAATCCCCGTCAGTAATAATCCCCAAAAGCTGATTATCCTCGCTACAAACAGCAGTTGCTCCCAATCGCTTCGAAGTGATTTCCATAATGATTCGATGAATATGGTCTTCTGTCCGAACCGAAGGCGAAGCATTTTTGGGGAAAATATCAGCTACTCGTAAATACAATTGTTTACCAAGGCTACCTCCTGGATGAAAACGTGCAAAGTCATCCGAAGAAAAACCCCGTAGGCTTAACAAAGCCGTAGCCATTGCATCCCCCATCGCCATCTGTGCAATTGAGCTGGCAGTTGGTGCAAGGTTATTAGGTTCGGCTTCTTCATCTATGGGCAAATACAATACGATATCAGCATGCCGGGCCAGATAACTCTCCTGATTACCCGTCATAGCAATAATGGTATTTCCCAAATGACGAATCATTGGCACCATAACGGTAAATTCCGCAGTAGACCCACTTTTGCTGAGGCCAAGCACTACATCTTCGGGACGGATCATCCCCAAATCTCCGTGGATAGCATCAGCAGCATGCATAAAAATAGAAGGGGTGCCAGTAGAGTTAAAGGTAGCGACGATCTTTCGGGCAACTAAGGCACTTTTTCCTAAACCCGTTATAATGACTCGCCCCTTGGATTGTTCAATATTTTCTATCGCTGCACAAAAATTTTCATCTATAGATTGCGTTAGTTTTTGGAGTGTACGTGCTTCAATTTCTAAAGTTTTTAAAGCGATTGAGCGAATTTTTGCTTCTTTATTCACAATTTTTTTTGTATTTTTGACGGCCTTTAGAAAAAACGTTCCCTATAAAGATCAAATGTAAATTTTCTCAACCATTTCAAAGAATTCGTTTGGACGGGGATAGAAAATTTTCACATGTTTAAATGTAATGGCTACCCCATAGTCAAAACACAATCAGCTTGTAATCGAAATTAAACTAAAGGTGTTAGGCGCCTTTTAATTTGAATAGATAAATATGGGGATGTTTTGTAATAAACCGCAAAATATGTCTATATTTAAGACAATGAACATGCGGCTACTCCTCGTGTTATATCCCAAGCCAATCTGATCAAGCAAATTTAAAAGTAACTTTATTAAAAGTATATATTCCTATGATATTAGCAGAGGAATCAATTCACAATGCACTACAGAAGTTTTTTGGCTTCGACACCTTTAAAGGAAACCAGGAAGAAATAATAAGCAGCGTTTTAGCTGGGA
>CBDUIU010000447.1:0-4498 GCA_965367335.1 uncultured Saprospiraceae bacterium | reverse complement strand
CATAATTTTTAAAGAATTCATCAGTGTCTTTTTTTATTTTTTTGAACTACTTAAGTAGGGTGATTACTAGATTTTAACTTACTTAAGTTAATTAACCTAGAAGAAAGATAAAAAAAAGATTTCAATTGAGGAATTAGCGGTCTTTGTTAGGATAGAATTAGGTCAATAATATCCGCCTAGTTGTCAGCATTTTTATTTACGTCATTAAATTCACCTAAGAGGGTCGATACTTTTTCTATTACTAATTTTGATCGCTTGTTATATTCTCTGAACCAAAAAATGAGCGGAATAGTTGCGCTAACTAACATAATGGGAATCCACCAATTGCCTAGATCGGTGAAAGATGTTCTAAAGGTAAAATAGAGTCCAGGAAGAACAAATAACCCACTCAGAATAGAATTAATTATATGCATTTTATTCCTTTTTATTGTATTCTCTCGATACTGCTCGAGATACGCTATGGTGTCTAATAATCTAAAGTCAGGAAAATTGTCCGTCCGATTGGCAATTATGCTCAAAGCAACTCCTATGATAAGTAAAATCAACCCGACAAAGTGAAAAGTTGTCAATTCTACTGCGTAGAGATTCATAACGGTTAATCCGGATAAGACTACTGCTGCAGCTATTTGTTTGTTTTTTTCTGCTTTTTCCTTGTTTTCAAATTTGATAATTGTCTCCATGACATTTGTGTTTTTATGGTTTAAAATATTATTAATTTCTACATTAGGAGAAGTCGTTTGTGATTTCCAAATAGAGATTAGTGAATTAGAATTTTCCATATTACTTAATTATTGTGAGCATTTTTCTTAGTTGAGATTTAATCCGTAATACCTTAACACCGATGTTAGATACGCTTAGACCTGTAATCTCTGAAATCTCTTTGTGAGGCACTTCTTCAAGTACTAATAAAATGATAGTCTTATCCACGGACTTCAATTGATCAATTGCTTTTTTTAAATTCATCAACTGTGAATCACCCGTAATTTCTATTTCTTCATAGGTAGGCTGAGGAATCATTTCATTTATTTCTTTGCTTTGATGATAATAGTTTGCCTTTTTCTTCCAGAGCAGACAGGTGTTAATGGTAATTCTATGAATCCAGGTAGAATAAGAAGATTGATTTTTGAACCCATCTATTCCTTTCCAAATATTGACAATTACATCTTGAAACAAGTCCTTTATGTCTTCCTGACTTTTCGTAAATCCCCAACATATTCGATGAATTTGATTCTTATGTTGATTTATTACTGCTGCAAATATTTCCTCTTTTTCAGAGTCAATCATTTTATTGTTTATATTATTAGAGTGGGTTACTTTGGAATTCTTACACTTTTACTATATTTTTTTTGTCCACCTGCATTTTGTAAATATGACATGGTGAACTATTAGCACCTACGGCATGAATGCATTGTTAGCTTTTCCTTATTTGTTAATAGAGATCCCTCCACTTAATCACCCTACGTCGTACATATCTCAGTGGAACACCCAGTATTAAAGGGTTAGCAAAAATATTGAAAGCTAATAAAAATACCGAAGATTCTGATATAATGCGCTGCACGGGCTCCATAATTGGGATTAGATTATTTCCCGCATTAACTTGTTTTTCTAGATTATTGCTTGTTACTTCCGTTTTGATGTAAGCCTTCTGTCTGACCCGATGCTGTGGTAATTGGAGCACCTGGAGTTGCCGTAGGCGTAAAGCTCAGCCCGGAAATAGCATTTCCCCGTATATTGGAGCCGGTTCACAGCGGCGCTCTTGTAAATCGGACACTTAAAAAATTGGGTACAAAACTTTAAAACCTTGAACGGAAAAAAAATAGGATTACTCTTAGGGCCATGTCTTTTCATCCTTACACTATTGTTGTTCCATCCGGAAGGACTCAGCCGGGAAGCAAATGCGGTTTTAGCTTGTACGCTATGGATAGCGGTATGGTGGATTACCGAAGCCATTCCCATTGCCGTAACTTCTTTATTGCCCATCATATTATTTCCATTAACTGGCGGACTGGAACTATCAGAGACGACAGCTTCCTTTGGGCATCGTTATATCTTCCTGTACATCGGCGGATTCATTTTAGCCATAGCTATTGAGCGATGGAATTTGCACAAGAGAATGGCGCTGACTATCATCAAGTTGATTGGAACAAATGTCAAAAGCATCATTTTAGGATTTATGCTGGCTACGGCTTTTTTGTCGATGTGGATTTCCAATACGGCAACCACGGTGATGATGTTACCGATCGGGATGGCCATCATTGCTCAGCTAGTGGATAATCCGGCTACGATTGCAGATGAAAATCGAATTTTTGGAAAAGCACTGATGTTATCGATAGCGTATAGTGCATCCATCGGCGGGTTGGCCACTTTGATTGGTACACCGCCGAACCTGGTGCTGGCCGGAATCGTTCAGGAAACCTATGGGGTCGAAATTACCTTTCTTCAATGGTTCATTTTCGGCTTACCGATTTCCATTGTACTGTTATTGATTTGCTGGAAATACCTGACCACTTTTGCTTTTGAGTTTCGCCAAACTTCCTTCCCTGGCGGAAAAGCGGAAATCAATCATCAACTCCGGCTTTTAGGAAAAATCAGCTATGAAGAAAAAGTCGTTTTGGCCGTATTCGTAGCGACTGCCTTTGCCTGGATTTCCCGTTCCTATATCTTGAACCACTTCATTCCAGATCTTGACGATACGATAATTGCCTTAACTGCAGGCGTGTTGTTATTTCTTTTGCCCGCTTCAAAAGAGAAAAATCGCCAGCTCATCACCTGGGAAGAAGCGGTAAAACTACCTTGGGGCATATTGTTGTTATTCGGTGGAGGATTAGCCTTAGCTCAAGGATTCAAAACGAGTGGATTGGCGGAATGGATTGGCGGGCAAATGACTTTGTTGGAGGGGGCTTCACTTTTTGTGTTGCTGTTAGTGGTCGTCACCGCCGTCAATTTTTTGACCGAAATTACATCTAACCTCGCAACGACTGCGATGATTTTGCCCATACTTGCGCCGATGGCTATGGTAATTGGGGTACATCCTTATGTGTTGATGGTGGGTGCTACCGTTGCTGCATCTTGTGCCTTTATGTTGCCCGTGGCGACGCCTCCCAATGCCGTCGTTTTTGGCTCAGGCTATTTAACGATCCCGGATATGGTCAAGGCTGGGATTTGGATGAATTTGTTGTCTATTGTTTTCTTGACGCTTATTGTTTATTGGGTCTTGCCATACCTGTGGGCTTTTGATCCAAATGAATTTCCAGTGTTGTTTGGGAAATTTTAGCGGTTTCAAGATAATCCATAAAAAACTAATGCTTGAGAGGCCACGCAAGTTGAGTTTATCCATTTTTTGAATTAAGGCTTATCCCTACCCACAAAACTTTCTTTGCCTAATAAAAAGTTGATGGCTCGTTTTATATTTTTTTCAAGTGCTGCTTCTGTTTTAAGCCGGGCTAAATATCTTGCAATTTCTGATTTTCTCGATGCGGTTAAATCATCAAAAACATCTTTCGCTTCTTTGTTTTCCTTTAATGCTTTAACAAAACTGGCAGGTGGGTTTATAGCCCTGCTTTCTGGGTCAAATTGAATGGAAAGCTCAATTAGCTCTCCAATACGCCTGGGTGAATTTTTAAGCATCTTCATATTAATATAAAGTCGCCATTCGCCACTATATTTCACCAAGGTCTGTTGATAGGGTTTACCATTGACTTTGCCCTTAACAGGGATAGGTCCTTTTTCCTTGCCTGCCTGTGCAAAGATGTCTTGAAGAACAGGGTCCGGCAAAAAGACGAATGGATTAATACCAATAATGTCAATGGTGGCAGAAAAGCAATGAGTTTTATTTTTTTTCATCTGCAATGATCCATATATGTAAATTAATTGTTAGACATTTTTACGCAAAGGACTGATATAATTGTCTAAACCTGTTATGTTTTTCATAGTATGCGTGCAAACAGATAAAAAAGCTTACACTCAATACCATAAATTTTCTCTAGCTTATAATTTAGGTCAATCTTCCAGATAAGGGCCACCGACTTCACCCCAACCCCATTTGGGCATTGGTTCATCTTTACTCATCGAGATAGTTGTTTCATTCGAATTAATCACTGCCAGTCTTGTTCCCCATTCCAAATAGCCTACAAATGCTGAACGAAATTCTGGATCATCCGGAAGTCCAACCTCATCTGCAGAATCAGTTAACAACTTTACGAATTGCTTCCTATGCTGTTCTGTCAAGTGTTTACCTAAATGCTTTTTAACCATACCATAGTGACTTCCTCCTTCCCCAGTATATTTATCTCCTCCTCCAAAAACTTCAGCGATAAAATGCGCTACATGCATTTGATGACTCTTTGACATGTGCGTAAATATTGGTTTGAGTAAATCATCTTCTACAACCTTCTCATAGAAATGGGTGATCAATTTTTCAATTGATTCCATTCCTCCCGCCCATTCAAATAGGGTAGGGACTGATTTTTTCTTATTTTCCATGTTATTGGTGTTTTTG
>CBDUIU010000446.1:0-4503 GCA_965367335.1 uncultured Saprospiraceae bacterium | reverse complement strand
CTGCATTGTTTAATGAGATCAGCTTACGATTTTTGCAGCGGCAAGGTCTTTAACAACATACTTTCTAAATATTTATTCCGGCAATGACTATCCAGTCCGCACATCATCACACCATTCGAACACTTATACCCATTTACGGAGAACGTGAATCTAAAAGTATTGTACGTATCTTATTTGAAGACGCTTTTCAAATCCGCAACTTTGATCGCCAGGATAAACTCAGCGATTTCCAAACAGCGCAATTACAAAATTTCATAGCGCGACTAAAGCAACAAGAACCTGTACAATATATAGTTGGTCAGGCTGACTTTTATGGCCTGCAACTAAAAGTTGATCCGGCTGTCTTAATTCCGAGACCGGAAACAGAAGAGTTGATCTGGTGGATCAATCAATCAGGCATTGCTCCGAAAACAATTTTGGATATAGGGACAGGAAGTGGGTGTATACCTTTAGCCTTAAAAAAAACCTTTTTACATTCCGAAATTCATGCGATTGAAGTTTCGAAAGCTGCACTTGAAATAGCGCGGCTGAATAGCCAACAATTAAATTTGCCCATCAAGCTACATCAATTAGATATTTTACAAGAGAACAACTGGTCGCAGCTGCCAACCTTTGATTTGATCGTTAGCAATCCGCCTTATATTCCTCCCAGTGAACGTAAACTGATGCCGGAGGAGGTTTTACGGTATGAGCCTGAATTAGCTTTACTCGTTCCAGAGGATGATCCACTTTTGTTCTACCGGATGATCGGGCGCTTTGCATTAAAACATCTCACTGTTGAAGGAGATTTATTTTTTGAACTTAATGAGTTTTATGCAGAGGCCACTAAAAGTCTACTGACTGACATGGGCTTCACGTTTTGTCAACTCAAAAAAGATATGCAGGGAAAATATCGTATGTTGCGGGTGAAAAAATAACCTACCATGTATCGTCACCAAAGCACACTGTTCATTATTCTATTCCTTGCACCATTCATTTGTATTGCACAACATTGGCAAACAGAACAGGTTGTACCGCTTCCTGAAGGGATAACTAACAACGCAGTTGCCTCCGGAGAAATTAGTGGTCAACCTTATATTTATACGTTCGGGGGGATAGATTCTACCAAAAGCTATTCAGGCATTCATCAACGTTCCTATCGCTATCACCTTGGGGCGCAGCAATGGGAACGTATCGCCGATTTGCCGGATACCTTGGGGAGTATAGCCGCCTCCGCTAGTCGTGTCAAGGATATAATTTATATCATTGGAGGTTATCATGTTTTTGCCAATGGCAATGAAAAATCGTCTACACGGGTACATCGATATGATATTAAAAACAACCAATATTTAACGGACGGGACAGCCATTCCAATTGCCATTGATGATCAAGTGCAGGCTGTTTGGCGGGATAGCTTGATTTATGTTGTTACCGGCTGGAGTGAAAACCGGAATGTACTGAACGTCCAAATATATAACCCGGGTTTAAATAGTTGGTCTGCAGGAACCTCCTTGCCGAGTGGCACTTACGCTGCATTTGGCGCCAGCGGTGAAATTCTAGGAGATACTATTTATTTCTATGGAGGCGCCCGATCTAGCGGCGGTTTCCCGATTTCGGCTCTTTTCCGCAAAGGCATTATTAATCCTGATAATCCAACAGAAATTGAATGGTCTGTAGAGTTGGTACCTAATAGCGAGGTCGGTTACAGGGCAGGAGCCGCAATAGTTCAGGAAAAAGTGTACTGGCTTGGTGGTGCGGAACAAACATATAACTTTGATGGTCTGGCCTATAGTAACAACCAAGGCGTTCCGCCTTCCAATCGAAGCCTTCGCTATGACCCGGTCACGAATACCTGGGATGTTGATCGCACTAATTTCCTACCGATGGATTTGCGAAACGTTGCCCAGGTTAATGATACGACACTTTATTTAGTAGGCGGCATGACAGCCAATCAAACCGTCACTAAAGAGGTACTTAAATTGACAGCTAATCCAATTCGCACTAGCAATAACAATTTAGTTACAAAATTGGACAAATTACATTTATATCCAAACCCGGGCAGCACGCACTTGCAAGTCATTTTAGCAAATGATGAGAATCGACTAAAAAAATTAAGCGTTTATAATACAAAAGGGCAAGTCATATTTTCCACGGAATTTACTACCAATCGTTGCTTGATTGATAGGAGTACCTGGCCCAGGGGCATGTATTTTTTGAAAATCACCCAGGAATTAAAACAATGGAGTGGAAAGATATTGGTGAATTGATGGATTCCTATTTTCCAAGGTCAATACTTTGTTTAAACTCCTTTTGTATTAACAATTGGATATTCGTCTGAACGATATCCCCCATGTTTTTGCACTGTAAAAAAACATCATTATGATGGTGCTCCGCAAGTTCTGTACGAAGTTGGTGAATCTTCTCTGGAAATGAAATTTCATCCACTCGCATGATATCCAGCAGTTCTTTTAAACGTTTCCTGGAAGATTTTGCACGCATAGCAATTAAGCTGCGTTCTTCCATTTGGTATTGCCGTAGTGACTCATGAGTCATATGTTTGATCCCTAAAAAAATAATGGGATTGTTATCTTTAAAGTATTGGGGTAAATAAAAGTTCTTTCGGCCTTCATAAGACTGTTGGTCAAAATCTATGGTCCGAATCCGGAATTGAGAGCCTTCAATATCCGGGGTAATATCTACCACGTAATTATAGGAACGCATATCACCCAATAGCCTGGCAAAACAACGCTCATTAAATTTCACAAACTCTTTAGCGATCCGAATCTGATTAAATTCGGTATCATCCAAATTTTGTTTCATAAAATCATCTCCCGGAATTCCCGCGATATGTTCTTCCACCAAAGTATTATCGTCATAAAAATAGGTAAGGTGGTTGGGTGATAACATTTCTTCGAGTTCTAAGCCATAAATCCGTGAAGCATCCACTTTTTTGATATAGAAATGATCATAATTATCATTCATTCGATTAATGATCCGAATACGAAAAGGCTGTGTGTTTCCAAAAGTACAGAAGTCTATCCGGGCCACAGAAAGATGTTCAAGTACCTCTACATCCCCATCAGTTTTGAGTAATGCATAAATATAGGTTAGCGCATCATCGATTTCCTTTCTATCATGTTCATTAAACAAGACGGTCTGCCAAAAAGTATCATTCCCCTCCAGGTCCAACAATGGAACTGCAGAGGCATAGCGCTGTTGCAGGTCCTCATATTGTACCGGTAAGTTGACATAGCGATTATATCGTTTCAGGTAAGTAGCCAGGGCTGTACTAACTGGAAAAGCAATCTTCTTTTTTGATGGAATGTCACCACGCATGAAAATCTGTTTATAAAAATTAAGTATTAGACTTGTTCTGGCCTAGCTGATCGAGCGAAATGAGAAAAATTTTATTCTGGACAAGGCGCCCCTAAATTAGCAGGAATTCTCTAAAGTTCCTGAAATTTTTCTTTGGTCAGCTTTACTGCCTTCACAAGAATTTCTAAACATAAATCAATATGATACATATGTGTTCGAAAACAAAGAACTGCAATTCTTAACCAAAACGATCCATTAAGAGTGGTGGAGGACAAAAATATTCGGCCGTCTTTTTTCACCTCTTCAATGATAGCTGCATTAAAAGCATTGATATCTCCAATCTCGGGGACATAACGGTAAATGGCGACAGAGAGTTCTGGTTGAGGCCCTACTTCGAATCCTAATGCCTGAATTTTTTTATAAAAATACCTGGTAAGCAATAGTTTCTCTTCCAATGCTGCTTTGAATGGTGCTACGCCAAACAACTGGATTGGAAGCCACATTCGTAAGCCCCGAAAATGCTTGGTGAGTTCTGGAGACAAATCAGCAGGAGACAATTCAGCATTGTGGGAGTCAGCATCTTGCATATAATTGGCCTGATAATGATGGGTATTTGCCAGCGCCTCCACATTTTTTATTAATACCGCACCACTTCCATAAGCGAGGAACAGGCCTTTATGTGGATCTATTGTTATAGAATCAGATTGTTCTATTCCTGCGAAATTAATTTGATCTGTTAGCTGAAAAAAACCACCATAAGCCGCATCCACATGAAACCAACAATTGTACTGTTGAGCTAACTTGGCGATAGCTTCTAGCGGATCTATGGCTCCTACATCCGTGGTCCCTGCTGATGCCACAATTAAAAAAGGATGGAATCCATTGGCTTGGTCTTCCTGCAAGGTCTTACTGAGCACAGTAGTATCCATGCGATAGTGCTCATCTACCGGAATAGGCCTCAAAGGAAGCTCAGCCAATCCGGCAATTCGAATGGCCTTCTGAATGGAATGGTGAACCTGCTGCGTCAGATAAATGGTACTGCGCTCATAGTCTCGAGCTTTGAGTTGTTTAAAGTCTCTGGCAGTAGCCACCGCAATCAAATTAGCAATAGACCCGCCTGATGTCAAATTCCCCAGCGCTGTTTCGGGATAACCCATCATCCGACACATCCATCGGATCAACTCGTGTTCCATCCGCACAGCACCCGGG
>CBDUIU010000445.1:0-4503 GCA_965367335.1 uncultured Saprospiraceae bacterium | reverse complement strand
CGCGCTGCAGTGGTCAGCCCTGGTTGCTGCTATCCTTCTTTTCATCGCCATTGCTACACATGTTTACCAAAACCTGGCGACAAATCCATATAAAAAATGGCAGGCCGGGGAAAGTATATGGTAATCTAATAAGATCACCATAGAAAGGCAGGGAAAAGGTGAGTAGCTTATTGGATTTTTAGCTATTTTCAATTGGAAAGTACCGGCAATATTGCTTACCTTAGATTTAAGTAAGCTGTTAACCCCAAATGAAAATACCTTGTCGTACCTTTCTATCCCTACTTTTACCACTCCTTTTATATTTTGGATGTAACACTGACATGACCAGCTGGCAACCTTGTTATCTGACTAAGCAAGTTTACCTCCCACTTACCAAGCCAGATCAAATGAGCCGCGGCTTCAATTCTTTTGCCCAATATCAGGAGCTCATGGAAAAAGCGTTTAAAACAGGGATAGCCAATTATCCGATCAAGCATCAGGGTTTTCACCTTGAATCAATTGAAGAAAAAGGTGACTTAACAAAACTCCTGAATTTTTTGCTCAAGAATTTACTACCGGAACGAGACTTTAGCTTTCTACCAGAGAAGACCAACCTGGACAGTGCCCGTTTTGAAGTGACCCTTAATTTTAAAGGAGAATCGTTTTATTTTCACACACCTATTCAAGGGGAAAAAATCATCATTGGTCCGATCCTGAAAGAACTGAATCGCCTGGCCAGTCGCTTCTATCCCGATCATAGTTTTGCTGTTCCCAACTATCCCAACAACCATCTCTCCATTTTACTTTTCTCCGAAAAAGAAATTTTGGAAAAAGCGGTGAAAGATGGATTTCCTTGTACCCTTTCAACATCTAACTGGGAAAATAATAATTGGAAAAAAGGGATATATCCCGTTATCCAAATTCAACAGTTCCCCAACGAAGCAGAAATCAAAAACATGTTGTTAGAAAACTTAAAACGTTGGTCTGCAAAAGGCTATCAAGTCCCCCAACTTCAGGCTTCTCAAATATATGTTACGGAAATGGGTGAAAATGGTCTACTACATATCGTAATTGACGGTGCCTCTACAAGTCTAA
Organism: uncultured Saprospiraceae bacterium; assembly: GCA_965367335.1. Classification (GTDB taxonomy): domain Bacteria; phylum Bacteroidota; class Bacteroidia; order Chitinophagales; family Saprospiraceae; genus CBDUIU01. The sequence goes on along the minus strand of CBDUIU010000445.1, from coordinate 3,429 downwards.
ACTTACAAAAGGGAAATTGGTTGCATTGTGATGATGAGCCTTGGGGGATATTTCTGGCCTACTGCCTGATAAAAAAAAATTCGACAGCATTGCGATTAGAAAAGCCAGTAAGACGGCAATGGAAGCAGATAGCTCCGGCAGAATTTTTAGAAAAAGCAGAAACCCTGCTTACAAAGCGCCTGTAGCTAATGGGGGCTATTTTTCGGAAAATTTATCTTTGCATGGGTAAAGATTAAATGGCCTCATAAAGAGCTATTTGAGCGTAAATATTAGGAAAAGCAGTACCTTTGAAAAGAACTAAATCTATTTGACAACGATCGCAATCTTATGTCCATACATGACCGCCTACTGCAACGGCCAATAATCCTATTTGTTTTTCTCGTTATAGCGACATTATTCCTGGGGCAATCCAGTAAAACAATTACTTCTAAAGCAGAAATAGAGCCTGTTCAGTTTTTCTCTGTTGAACAATTCGCTATTCCCCACCTTATTGATCCTAACGATTTTCAGACGGTACTCCAAGAGGTGGAACATAAAATAACGTTGGCTACCTTTTACCGGTTTTTTTATATCGATTTTGGTTGGGCATTATTATTACTACTCAACATTTATGTATTATCCATGAAAGCTGCCGGACGCACCCGGCCTATTCGTTGGTTAATTGTTATATTAGCATTCGCCTATGGTTTTGATCTGTTGGAAAATTTTAGTTATTTAACTGGCGCACCGCTACTTGTCCAATATTTGGAATATACTAATCAGGTAAAACTACTTTTTTATGCCATTGGGATCGGATCTTTGTTATATTTTGCCGGGCGGTGGGTAGTCCGAAAAATTAAAAAAAGAAATTGACTATGGATAAATGGAAAGATCATATCACGACTGATGGAAACCAGGTACTAGGAAAACCTATCATTAAAGGCACAGAGATCTCCGTCGAATCAATCATGGAAAAGCTCGCTTCCGGCTGGACCGAAGCACAGTTATTAGAAAAGTACCCGGAACTCTCGGCAGCAGATATCAAGGCCGTTTACGCCTATGCTTATGACAATATTAAAAATGGCCTGCTTTGGATAAAAAACAAACCGAGATAAGTATGGCCACACCAAACATCCGCCTACTTAACTGCACTCCCCAAATCATTAAGCATGTGCTATCCGGAGATGAGACGCTCTCCTCTGAACTGAATCTCACCGTTCCGGAGAACTGGTCTACCTTTGGATATCCGGCATTTCGCTACGCTTTAAATGTTATTGAAAATAATCCTGCGAATGCTGCTTGGTGGATGTACCTGGTCATCCACTCGGAATCCCAAACGCTGATTGGTAGCTGTGGCTATAAAGGACCTCCAGATGATTTAGGTGTCGTGGAAATTGGCTATGAGGTATGCGCCGCGTTTCGCAACCAGGGGATTGCAACGGAGATTACCCGCCAGTTGCTTAAAAAAGCCTTTGAAGATGACCGGATCAACATCGTGCAGGCACATACATTAGCTGAAGAAAATGCCTCGGGTCGGGTATTGAAAAAAAAACGGATTTCGCTTTGTAGAAGCAGTGGAAGACGAAGAAGACGGGAAGGTTTGGAAATGGGAGTATTTACCTTAATCTGTAACCACAAAAAGATTTGAAGTCCTGCTTAATCATTGGTGGTCTTGTTTGATACATTGAGTAATATGAGGGTATTCAAAAAACGATATTCGTAAAATCAACATTCATTGCTTAATGACTTTTTTTATCCTCAATGAGCCTTGTGTAACACACATTTCGGAATACGCTAATTAATATTGATTTGTGTGTTGTATTTAAAAACTTGATGTTTGGGTTGATTGGGGCTTGGTTGATTGGGGCTTGGTTGATTGGGGCTCGAGTTAATTGAGTTAGGTTGATTGGGGCTTGGTTGATTGGGGCTTGGTTGATTGGGCTTGGTTGATTGGGCTCGAGTTGATTGAGTTAGGTTGATTGAGCTTGGGTGATTGGGCTTGAGTTGATTGGGCAGACTTTCCCCAAAGTGGGAGGGCCCACCCTTGGCCACCGCCGCCCTCAGCCTTGACTGAGTCCAAGTTATTCCCATAGCTTTATCATTCTCCCGGTCTCGTTTGACCAACAGTTCACACCTATTGCAAGGCAGAGTTCACCTATCGGTACCAAATGGGTGAACTTATTGCAGTGGACAAGTCTTTCGGAAATATCCAAAGCCTTATTCTCACATCTACTCAGATGTGATCTCCAAACTTATAACCATTGATTTTGGGCTTCTGCCCCCGGACACATAAAACAAGTAACCACCTTGATAAATGGCAAATCCGAATGTTCGATTACTTATTTCAACTAGAACAGGTCAAATATACAAAATTTGTTTTAAAGTTAAAATATTTAAAACAAATTTTTAGTTGACCTCAAGCTAACCTTTCCATATTGCTTCCCTAATCTTTAAATTTTCACCCTCGGTCGAATAAGTGCATACTTCATGAAATAATAACTTATTATGAATAAAAATTAATTAACATGTTTACTGAGTGGTTTAAAACGGATGGGCACAACGATCAAATGCAAACAAGCGCTTTTGACACCAACGATACAGTTATCCAACAACGACCACAGCCGGATCATGATTTTTTGCCAGGTAATGGTCCTAATTTTACCGTCCAACAGCAAGAACTGGCCAGGTTAAAAACGATCAAGCAAGCTTGCCTGATCCTGGGAATTGTCTTTAGCATCATTGGCCTAATTTCAATGTGCAATCATCCCACGCAACCTAACGAGGACAGCAGTGTTGCCAGAAAAATGGAATCCGTTCAGTTGGAAAACATCGATTCCTAGAATTCTTTTGAACTAAAAGTAATAGCACGCTCCTTAAAATCTGCTTAACGATAATTATCAATTCCTTTCTCTACCCTAGTGCCGCCACTCCTCTTTCTAAAACTCCTTTTGCCCGGCCTTCCCTTTTATCCAACTTCCACTTCTCTAGCTGTAAAAGTGGTGACCTTTTCTAATTCGACCTTCACAGAGCAAGTCTCAATGCTCGTGTGCGGCCAGAATCCGCCATTGACCATGGCCCTGCATTCCGACTACTTTTAAAATGAAAACATATTGTTATAAATTGATGTCTAGTTTAACTATACAACCTTGGGTGATGAGGCGATTTTGATCCATAATACGATAAGGTGTCTTTTAGCAAGGGTTGGGTAGATAGTTTAATCCGGTGCAGTTGCGAATAAGTAGAAGGCAGTTGTTTTCTCAACCGGAACATCGAACGCTTTTGAATAGGATAGGATACGAAGGAAACAGCACTAAAAATGATCAGTTATTTAATGTCGAAAAAATTAATTCGTCGTTGGGCAATTATGGGTTTACAGACTAAGCTTAACCCAATCTTTTACATAAGATCCACACCCATAACAGGTTTGGTGATCAGATGACAGGACCTTAT
>CBDUIU010000444.1:0-4504 GCA_965367335.1 uncultured Saprospiraceae bacterium | reverse complement strand
CCTGCACTTCACCCGTTTGCGGGTCAGGTCCGGAGTTAGCATCAGTTACCCGGTCACCTTCAATCGGAGGTTTCTGTGTTCCTCTATCCAGTTTGATGGCATAAAGCTCAAACTTTTTATGAGCAGCATCCTCCAGATAGTCTGTTTTTTTAGCCGACCAAACGAACCGCAAATCCTTAGGGAATAGATTTCTAACCTCAGGTTTTGCCAATAATTCGTCGATATAGGCCATTTTATTTTTATCCGCAATACCCATAACGGCTGGCGGAAAGGCCAATCCGGAACCGGCAGCTGCATTAAGGCTCAATACAGATAACAAAGGACCTTGAGTTGACAAGGGGTCTTCACCAGCAGTTCTTTCGGCAACAACTGCGTTAGAATCAACAACGTTACCGGTAGAATCGTATACGTATTCGTAAGTGGTATCGAATTCAACAACTGTTTCTTCTTCTGTAACTAAAGATGTATCAACATCTCCGCTTTGTACTTGCGCTAATTTCTTATCTGCTTCTACAAAACTTTGTAACAAACCTGGGTCTGTCACCCGGTATACATTCCAAAAGGCGAGTTCAGCAGTTGATTGCAGGAAATTTCTAGCCCGTTCCGGGTTAGCAATACCAGGCAACTCCACCACGATTAGGTCGCGAGCAGCATCCAATGATACATTTGGTTGTACAACTCCAAGCTCGTCGATCCGGTCTTTCAATCGTTTGTAGGTCAACCCTACCGTCTCAGTAGCTTTATCACGTAAAATACGGATGATATCCGCATTGGAAGATTCAAAGGTTACTTCGTCACGAATAGCCGAGTTGGCAAAAATGGTTGACAAACGGCCTTGACCAGCCGATAGCTCTTCGTAAGCATCGGCGAAAAGCGTAACGAAATCAGATTGGGAGGTAGCCTTATCATTGGCTGCTTTTTCTAACGCACGTTTAAATGTTGGGTCTTTACTATCTCTGGCAAGTGATCGAATAAAATCGCGAAGGTCGACTTCCAGGACGACACTCATGCCGCCTTGTAAATCAAGCCCATAGGCGAGTTGCTTGTTTTTGAGTTCCTGGTAAGTGAAATCTCCGAGGAGCGGAATGCCCCACACTACTTCGCTGGACATTGAATCCAGGTACGAAGCTTTCGCGTCTTTTTTGACGTCATTCTGTATATCTTCCGGCGCTTTAGAAGCTAACGACTCAGCGTAGGCTTCGGCGGCTTTCTCTATGCGTGCCGTGGGCAGGGTATAGAGATATTGAAGGATACACACAATGGCCAAGGCGACAAAAAGTACTTTAATTAAACCTTTTCCTTGCATGATAGTAAAAAAATTGGTTAAACAATAAAAACGTATGTTAGAAAAAAACTCCGCAAATATACGGCTTTTGATGAACAATTGCCGAATTTGAGAGAATATCAGTTATTAATGGAAACTTTTCCTGACAAAACTGACTAAGTTGTTGCCCGTCAGGGAGATAGGTAGAGTAAAAAATGTAATAACTTTAATGTCATCTACCCGGTATTAGGAAGGTTTACGGGTAATTTATACGAAAGTTGTGACCTCAGGATATTTTATCGTCAGATAAAGTAATGAGGTTTGGGAATTTGCGAAAACTATCCTAATTTCGGCTCATTAAACGGGAAACCGTTTATTTTGATGTTATTATTTAATCTTTTCGGTGTGTTTTCACCCAATGCCTTTTTAATAGCGTCAAAAATCACCTATTTTTTCATTATTTCCAAGTAAAAAACACTTAAGACATGGGTTTATTTTCTTTTTTAAAAAATGCAGGAGCTAAAATTTTCTCCGGAGAAAAAGTAAAAGAAGTTGAATTGGATGCCGCTGAGGCTAAAAAAGTTGCCGAAGAAGCCATTATGAAACGTCAAAAAATGATTTTAATGCGGGGCGTCGTAGATAGCCTTGGCATCGATATCGAAAACTTTGACATTGCACTACATGATGATGAGGTGACGGCTTATGGCCAGGTGGATTCCCAAGCGGATAAAGAAAAAGTCATCCTCGCTCTTGGTAATGTAGAAGGTGTAGCCACTGTTGATGATCGTATCTCTGTTGTTAATCCGGAACCAGAGGCTGTATTCTATACGGTTAAAAGTGGAGACAGTCTTTCTAAAATTGCTAAGGCACATTATGGTGACGCCATGAAATACCAGGCGATCTTTGAGGCTAACAAGCCAATGTTAACACATCCGGATAAGATCTATCCCGGTCAGGTATTGCGCATTCCTGCTCTCTAATTTATTAGGGTAACGGAATCTAACACCAGCCTTTTCCCGCTTTAAATAAAGCTTATAATTGAAAGCTGTTTAGCTTTTGTCGCAGTACCTGATGGGATTGTGTGGGAAAGGGCTGGTGTTTTTTTTGTACAAAAAACTATTATTGCAAGGTATTTAGTTGGAGAAAGGGCACCACCTCGGTGATCAACTGCTTCAACTTCAGTCCATGATTCTGCATTATCATCTATTTATCTAGTTCAAGCTATTCTACAATATTTCTCCGCTCTCCTCGCTTAAAGGCACTAATGTTCTCACAGATCTCTATTAGTAGCCGCTGCCTTGATGCCTGACTGGCCCAGGCTTGATGAGGAGTGATCCAACAATTCGATATTTTAAATAAAGGATGGTCGGCTGGAGGCGGTTCCTGAGAAAGCACATCCAGCGCAGCACCGGCGATCTGACCGGTTTGTAAAGCAACCAGCAAATCTTTTTCATTGACCAGGTCTCCCCGGCCGGTATTTATAAGTAAGGCGCTGTCTTTCATCTCAACCAGTCGATGCTTGTTGATCAGGTGGTGGGTGTCTGGCGTTAGTGGGGTATGAAGTGAGATGACATCTGCCTGGTGGAAAAAAGCATCGGGTGAAACAAAGGTCACCCCGGCTTGTCGGTCTCGCTCCGGGTGTTTATGGACTGCGATGACTTCCATACCGAAGGCAAGCGCAATCTTTGCAACGCGTTGACCGATTTTTCCAAAACCGTAAATCCCCATTGTTTTACCCGCTAACTCCATGATAGAATGGTCCCAATAACTGAAGTCTTTTTGGCCTGACCAACGTCCATTCTTTACCGTAGCCACATATGTTTCCACTCGATTGGTAATCCCTAATAACAGTGCAAATACATGCTGGGCTACCGACGCGGTACTATAGCCCGACACATTCATCACCCGGATATTTAGTGCGTTTGCGGCATCTAAGTCAATATTATTATATCCGGTAGCAGCGATGCAAATGCACTGTAATTCAGGTAGTTGGCTAAGGATTTCCCGATTTAATTTTACTTTGTTTGCAATCAAGACCTGTGCACCTTTACTGCGTTCCAGTACTTGCTCTGATGTGGTCCGGTCATAGTAATGAGTGGTTCCCAGCGCTTCCAAGGGGCTCCAATCCAGATCACCGGGGTTAAGTGTGTAGCTATCTAGAAATACTATTTTCATTATTCGTGTACAATTTGTTTTTTGGTTAAAGATCTCAATTCTTTTTCCAGTTGCTGGTATTGAGCAATTCGTTGTGGCCCCGCACCAAATGGAGGAGAGAAATGCGCGCTTTTATTAAGCCGGGAAGGAACGATGTATAATTGATGGATTTGAGAAAGTATGGTTATAGGGTGATTTTCCGGATTAAAGTAAAAGCCAGTTTTTTGTTCCGGATGAACCATGACCGGTGTCGTCGAAGTAAATGGGTAGCCACTGTCAATCGGGTTTAACAGCCAGTGATCTGTTTTTTTATGAAGTGTATATCTACCGATTGGTAAGCTTTGGACGGTATTGACTTTTGTACTATTGGATAAAGAAAAAATGCTGTCTTGTATTTTTGTCCAGCTTTCTAAAGTTTGTTCTTGCAGATAAAGGATGCCCAAAGATTCAACCTTAGCTGCTTTGTCTGTCTTGTTTGAAGGCGTAGAGATAGAGGAAACGATAGGGGAATTGTCAGTAGGAGGATTATCCGTACAGGCAGTGAAGCAAAAAAGTAAGAGAACAGGGAAAATAGATTTCATGAAGCAAAACTACAAAACGTCATTCAAACTTTAGTCAGGCTCAGGTCGAACTAGCGTCAGACGAATGAGCCAGACTAAAGTTTGAATACCAGACGTCTGTGCTTATTCATTTAAGCTCCATTCGTATTCCCGGTAGCTTATCTTAGCACCCGAATTAATCGGATTGTCGCTATACTTATTTAAAAACTGGGTTAGATCACCAAAATCCTCCCCGTACCAATCAAAAATTTTCGAAACTTCCACTTGATTAGCAGAGATCGTATTATACTTAGAGTTATTGATAAAAGCCCGGGTTTGGTTTTCCAACTGGCGTTCCAGGTTTTCTGCTGTCCAGGCCCGGTTAAGCAGTGGTGGGCAAGATGCCGCTGCACAGTTGACAGCAAAGTGAATCCTGGCGTCTTTGTAAATCGGCCGGAGAATATTATTCTCGATATTATTCAAAGTATAGGTTTCCGTTCCTAATTTGATCCAGGCTTTATCCCAGGGTTTGCCACCTTCCAAATTT
>CBDUIU010000443.1:0-4520 GCA_965367335.1 uncultured Saprospiraceae bacterium | reverse complement strand
CAAAGCGGAAAAAGGGTCCCTCATCCCCCTTTGCCCCCTCTGCTCCTTTTGCTCCCTCTAAACCAAATATACCGCATAATCTTTTTTTCGCTCAATTTTAACGTCAATATGTTCTTTGAGCGTTGTGGCTAGGGACAAGCCAACATAATCTACTAGAATAGGAAATGACTTATGTTTGCGATCAATGAGGACGGCGACTTCGATTTTTTTAGGCAGTACATCCATCAATGGTTTCATGGCATAAAAGATCGTTCGGCCGGTGTTGGCTACGTCGTCAACAATAATAAGTGTTTTATTATGACACTCCTTGGGTGCAATGCCTAACTCAACCGGGTGCTTGGTCGGTTCAGCTGGGTTCAGGCGGACGGTGCAGAGCTGAAGATCAATATTTGTCCGATCTTTTAAGGCTTCAATCAATAGTTTTGCGAAGCCGGTACCATTATTATTAATGCCAATAAAGATGAGTTTTTTCTCGGCGTAATTATTCTCTAATATCTCGATGGCCAGTCGGCGAATCTTTTGCTGAATTTGGGCGGAGTCCAGGATTTGCATTAGCTAAGTTATTTTATTGCTACAAATGTAGAGAAATTTCTCAAAGTCCTAATTACCTTGTAAATTAGGCGCTGAAAATTAATATGATTTATGATATCACAAATTATTTTTGCTGTTGTTGCCATACTGGCTTTTGGCTGGGCCTTCCGTCAGTTTATGCGGGTTCGGCGCAATATTTTATTAGGCCAGGATGAGGAAATCACTGGTGACACTAGTTTGCGCTGGAAAAATGTCCTCTTAATCGCCTTCGGGCAAAAGAAGATGTTCAAAAACTGGATTCCGGCTACGCTTCACCTATTTATTTATGTTGCCTTTCTGATGACACAGATTGAGTTGATAGAAATCTTAATTGATGGCTTTTTCGGTGTACATCGGTTTTTTGCCACTTATTTAGGAGGCTTATATACGCTAATCATAAATTTTATTGAACTGTTGTCGATCGGTGCTTTTGTAGCAACCATTATCTTTTTAGCTCGTCGTAATTTGTTGAAGATCCCCCGGTTCGTTAAGCCAGAAATGAAAGGCTGGCCAACGCTGGATGCCAATTTGATTCTATTTGCAGAAATCTTATTGTTGATTGGCATCTTCAGTATGAACGGCGCGGATATCGTTTTACAAGAGCGTGACCCGGTTCATTATACAGATACTGGATTTCTGGCAGTTAGCAGTTGGATGGGACCGGCTTTGTTTGGCAGTTTGTCAGATAGTACCTTGATGGTGATTGAGCGCGCAGGTTGGTGGTTACATATTTTGGTCGTCTTTGCCTTCTTAAATTATCTGCCTTCTTCTAAGCACCTGCATATCATGCTGGCCTTTCCAAATACCTATTTCGCCAAACTGGAGGAAAAAGGAAAAATGGAAAATATGCCGGAGATCATGAATGAGGTCAAGTCTATGATGGGACTGAATGGTGATGGAGCAGAGGAAATGCCAATGGAGGAAGAAATCCCGGAATTTGGTGCCAATGACGTGTTTGGTTTAAGCTGGCGGAATGTACTTGGGGCGTATGCCTGTACGGAATGTGGCAGGTGTACGGCAAATTGTCCGGCTAACATTACAGGCAAAAAACTGTCTCCCCGGAAAATCATGATGGATGTACGTGACCGGGCCGAAGAGATTGGCAAAAACCTCGATAGTGGTAACCTGGAGTTTGTCAAAGCAGATCAAAAAGCCTCGGCAACACAGTTGACCAAAGAAAATTATGATGACGGAAAATCATTGTTTGATTATATCAGCAGAGAGGAAATACATGCCTGCACGACTTGTAATGCCTGTGTGGAAGCTTGTCCGATTTTGATTGATCCCTTAAATATCATCTTGAAACTGCGCCGTTATGAAATCCTGACGGAGTCGGCAGGGCCGAGTGAATGGCTACCCATGTTTAACAGCATAGAGAATGGGGGGTCTGCCTGGGCTGTTCCGGATGCAAGGGATAAATGGCGGGATGAAGCCTTGAGTGAGTAATTTTTACCGTGAAACGCTTTCTCAAGAATAGCGCAAAGGAAACAACTGACAAGCTTGTAATTTTAGTAAGAACTTTTTTTAAGCATAAATAGATATGGCAAAGAAATTAATTATCCCATTATTAGCTGACGAAATTACTGCTGGCAATGAACCGGAAATTCTTTTCTGGGTTGGTTGCGCCGGTAGTTTTGATCCACGGGCACAAAAGGTGACTTTAGCATTTTGTAAGATCCTGAATGAAGTAGGAGTGCCTTTCGCTATTTTGGGAAAAGAGGAAAGTTGTACAGGTGACCCGGCAAGAAGAGCAGGGAATGAATTCCTGTTTCAGATGTCAGCTTTGCAAAATATTGAAACGCTGAAGATGTACAATGTCAAGAAAATCGTTGCCACCTGTCCGCATTGTTATAACGTACTAAAAAATGACTATCCGGAACTGGGAGGCGATTTTTACGAAGTGATGCACCATACGCAGTTTTTGCAGGAACTCATCAATGAAGGTCGGCTGAAGATAGAAGGAGGCGCTTTTGATGGCCAAAAAATTACCTACCATGACTCTTGTTATCTGGGTCGTGCAAACGGTGAATACCAAGCCCCCCGTACCCTGTTGGAAAGCCTGGATAATCAGCTGGTAGAAATGGAACGGAGCAAAACCAAAGGGCTTTGCTGTGGTGCCGGAGGTGCACAAATGTGGAAAGAAGATGAGCCGGGTGATAAGCGAATTAACATAGAACGTACGGAGGAAGCCTTAGCAACCGGAGCGCAGATTATCGCAGCAAATTGTCCTTTCTGTTTGACGATGATGTCTGATGGCGTGAAAGCGAAAGAAAAACAAGAGGAAGTCATGGTATACGACCTGGCCGAATTGATCGTTAATAATAAAGGACTTTAGTCTCCATAATGTATGGTATTTCTAGCAACCTGGGTAGCTGTTTTTATTCTTGTGACAACTTTGCTTGTTAGTATACTTGCTTTGGTTTTGATCATTTATTTTACTCAGAAAAAATCGAAAGAAAGAATTCAAGGGACACAAAACATGATCAATGATCGGGACTTACTGCTGATGATCGCTAAAGAACCGGATGGGATGATGACGGCTCAGCGACTGGCAGATCATTCCGGTCTCACTAAAAAGGAAGCGAATGCCCGACTGTATTACTTTTATACCAATGGGCTTTTAAAATATCATTATTCCGGGCTTGGTACGAAAGGTTATTATTCTTTAAAAACGGTACCGGAAGATATTGAGCTGATTGACTCCTCCGGCAAACCTTATTTAACTGTCCAGGATATTTTGCTACTGTTCAAATACCACGATTATCGACTGACTGCCCAGCAGATTATCATGAGTACCGGGCTACCGCTTTCCGTCATCAATAAAGAATTGAAATATTTTAAGAAAGAAAAAATTGTTGAGTTGGTTTACACGGCAGATCCGACCGGAATGGGTATTACCGCCCAGACCTATCTGTTAGCTGAGCCCTATCGCAGCAACCCGGATAAGTTTATGGAGCAGGAGGAAACCTTTAATTTGGAATTGAAAAAAATCTATGCGAAAGAATATCGGAATGATGAACTACTTTAATAGACTTTATTCTAATCTTTTGCCTTAAAATAACTATCTCACTATGTCAGTCTCCTACGAAATGCTCGCACCCACGTCAAAGGTTTGGATCTACCAAAGTTCACGTCCTTTTAAAGAAGAAGAGTTGCCACAGCTACAATCCGAACTGGAGGACTTTGCCAATAAATGGACGGCCCACAACCAGGCGCTCAAAGCTTTTGCAAAGATCTATCATCAGCGCTTTATCGTTTTGATGGTTGATGAAGGCCAGGCTGGTGCCAGTGGTTGTTCTATCGACAGTTCCGTCCATTTTCTTCAACAACTTGGTGCCAGGCTAGGCGTCGATCTTTTTGACCGGATGAGTTTTGCCTGGAAAGAAGGGGAGCAGGTGCAAGTTGCACCCAAATCGGAATTTGCCCGCTTATATCGGGAAGGAAAATTGTCAGATGAAACCTTGGTTTTTGACAACCTGGTAAAAGATAAAGCTACTTTTGATCAGGCTTGGCTAAAACCACTTGGGGAGAGCTGGCATCGGCGGATGGTGTAGATATGTCTTTGATCGGAATTAATTTTTAGGTAAGTTTAAAAAGTAAACCCGCTGCTATTGATAAAAGACAGGCAGCCTAGGCTTATGGTTTTATGAAAAAATCCTACCTCCAAAAACAAGCACTCTATCCTTCTTTTATCAAAACCCCGCCTCATTCCAAGCTCCAACTCGTGATCGTTATTCCGGCTTTTGATGAGCCAGACCTTTCTCCAACCTTGGCCGCCTTGTTGGCTTGTGAGCTTCCGCCCTGTGCCATGGAAACGCTGATTGTGATCAATCACTCTGAGCAAGCCGATGAGCTACTCCGGCAACGCTCTCAACAACTATTTCAGCAGACATGTCAATGGGCGGAGCAATTTAATACCGCCAAACGGAGCTTTCATCCTACCTATGTAC
>CBDUIU010000442.1:0-4527 GCA_965367335.1 uncultured Saprospiraceae bacterium | reverse complement strand
CTCTGAATAAGCTCGTTGACTCGGGCTTTTCCACGGAACATGCGCATAGCTATAAAAAGCAATCCGATCGGGTTTGAGCATGCTCACATAATCCATCGTTGCTTCAATATGGCTAGCGGTCTGCCGGGGCAAACCATAGATCAAATCATAATTAATAGAAGTATAGCCCATATTACGAGCGGCAATGGTCAAGTCAATGATTTGCCGGGGGTCTTGTGTCCGGTTGATCAGGGTCATAATATCCTCACCAAAGTCTTGTACGCCCAGGCTCATGCGCCGGAACCCCACTTCGTATAAGGCCTCCAGGTGTTCTATCGTGGTATTGGCGGGGTGGGCCTCAAAGCTAAACGCCGGTTGTTCCGGCACGATTGCATCTGCTAAAATTCCTTGAATTAGCTGAGACAAATTGCCCGGACTAAAGAAAGTGGGGGTACCTCCGCCCAGGTGTAATTCCCGTACAATGGGTTTTTCTCCCAATAAATCTATGTACATTTTCCACTCCTTCAATACCGCATCAATATAGGGCAGTTCATAGCTGTGGTTTTTGGTGATGCGTTTATGACAACCACAGTACGTACACAATTGATTGCAGAACGGGAGATGGATGTATACGCTGATTTCTTTGTTGGTGGAAAAGGTCTTTTTTACCTGAGTTTTCCAGTGATCAACACTAAAGGTAGAAGAGTCCCAGTGGGGTACCGTAGGGTAGCTGGTGTAACGGGGGACGGGGACATTATATTTTTCTAATAAAGTTTTGTGTATCACGAGGTTGTGTGTTTTTATATTACTATTTTTTGTAAATCTATTTAGGAAAAAAAGGACTATTCCAATTTGTATTACAAAGGTAATCGCCTGTGCTCCTCATAGCTTTAAGGAATGTCACCGAAGCATGGTGATAAAAATCACCTGAGCAGGGGGCAGGTGGAAGTAATTTTGGAGAAATATTCAATCACCTTGCTCTTTTGATACTAAAAAGCGAGGCGATGAGTGGCATTTAATTTAGATTTCAGACAAAACTTTTTTTCTCACCACTAACTTTGCTGTACCTTTGACGCAATCAACCAAAATGTCGCTGATCCCAACTATCACTAGCTGCTATCATTGCGGAGAGCCCTGTGAGGAAAAATCGACGATCCTCCATGATGAAAAAGCTTTCTGTTGCCCTTCGTGTAAAATGGTTTACGAGGTACTGAGTGAGAATGGCATGGACCAATATTATCGCATTGAGCAAACGCCGGGGGTCAAATCTACCGATGAATATCAGGCAGAGTACAGTTATCTCGACGATCCGTCTACGCTTGAAAAACTCCTTGATTTCTCAGATGGCGAAACGGCGCGAATCCGTTTCATCCTGCCTCAGATCCATTGTGCTTCCTGTATCTGGTTGCTGGAAAACCTGACTCGTCTACATCCGGGCATCCAACAGTCCACCGTTAATTTTTTGAAAAAAGAGGCGCATGTTATCTTTTCGGAAAAAGAGATGAGTTTACGGGAGGTAGCCGAGTTATTACATCGAATCGGATATCCGCCTAAGGTTTCTTTACAGGATGTCGAAGAGGAGAAAGGGCAGCCGGTAGATCGTAGTTTGATCTATAAGCTGGGTGTCACGGGTTTTGTGTTTGGAAATGTAATGTTATTGAGTTTTCCTGAATACCTGGGCTTGAACCAAATGGAGTCTGAATTTCAGCGCGCGTTTGGTTATATCATTTTGGCTTTGGGTGTTCCCCTGGTATTTTACAGTGGAGTGGATTACCTGCGATCAGCCTGGCTGGGTTTGAAGGAAGGGGAGCTAAATATTGATGTGCCGATCTCTATCGGTATCCTCAGTTTGTTTGGCCGATCGACTTATGAGATCTTGTCGCATACCGGTGCGGGCTATTTTGATTCGCTGGCCGGTTTACTCTTCTTTTTATTGATTGGCAAATGGTTCCAACAAAAAACTTACTATACCCTTTCTTTTGAACGAGACTACAAGTCCTACTTTCCTTTGGGGGCAAAAGTGTGTAAAGATGAACAGGAAATCTCTAAGCCACTCCACCAACTCGATAAGGATGATATCATCATCGTGCGCAATGGCGAGCTCATCCCCGCGGACGGTATTCTGGTAGACGGGAAAGCGGCTATTGATTATAGCTTTGTCACCGGCGAGTCGGCCGAGGTTAGAAAAGAAAAAGGGGACAAGATTTTTGCCGGGGGACGTCAACGGGGCAGCAGTATTAAAATGGTATTAACCAAAAAAGTGGCGCAGTCCTACCTGGTTCAACTCTGGAATGAACGCGCGTTTAAGGAACAAGTCCAAAAAAACACCGCCAGTGAATTGGCAAAAAAAGTTGGGAAATACTTCACCATTGCCATCCTGCTCATCGCCTTTGCAACCCTGGCTTACTGGCTACCTAAAGATATGTCAACGGCCATCAATGCCTTTTCCGCGGTGCTCATCATTGCCTGTCCCTGCGCAGTGGCGTTGTCCATTCCGTTTACCTTTGGTAATGCACTCCGGCTCCTGGCCCGCGACCATTTTTACCTCAAGCATACTACTGTTATCGAGGCATTACAACAAATTACTTACATTATTTTTGATAAAACCGGCACCCTGACCTCCGGCGGTAAGGACCAACTGAATTGGATACCCGATCCGGAAGCAGATCTGGATTCAATCCCCGAATACAAACACCACATTGCGGCTCTTGCCAACCAATCTTCTCATCCCCGCAGCCGACAGATTGTACAGCTTTGGGGCAATGGCAACGGATTACGCGTAGAAGACTACAAAGAAATTCCCGGACAAGGCATTCAAGGCATCATCGCCGGAACATCGATAAAAATCGGAAATGCTGATTTCATCTTTGGTACTGAGAACTCCTCCGGTGACATTCAACAAGGCACCTTTACTAAAGTCGGTACCCAGGTCTTAGGCCATTTCACCCACGAAAGCCGCACCATCCCCGGGCTCGAAAATCTGATCAGTAAACTACAAGCCAACTACCCCCTCGGCCTCCTCTCCGGCGACGGCGAACGCGACGCCCCCCGCTTCCGTGCACTCCTTGGCGAAGAAGCCAGCCTGGCCTTTCACCAAAGCCCCAAAGACAAACTGGAACACATTCGTCAGCTACAAGAGCAAGGCGAGACCGTTCTCATGATCGGTGATGGTCTCAACGACGCCGGTGCCCTCCAACAAGCCAACGTCGGTATCGTCGTCAGTGAAAACACCAGCAACTTTACCCCCGCCTGCGATGCGGTACTCCGGGCCGATCAACTCATCCGCCTACCCTTCTTCCTACGCTACGCCCAACAAAGTCTTTACGTCGTGTTCGGCGCTTATGCCTTAGCATTGGTCTATAATGTAGTCGGGCTGAGCTTTGCGGTGCAAGGCACCCTGTCTCCGGTGATCGCGGCGATATTAATGCCGGCCAGTTCGATTACGATTGTGGTGTTTGGGGTGCTGGGGAGTTGGTGGTTTTGGAAAAGAGGAGAGGTAGAAAAGGAGAGAATGGACAAACATTTCAGGAAGAACAGTAAAAACGGAATGACTGGGTCGCGCGCTTAAAACAAGATATTTCTACTGACTCAGGAAGGAAAGCGGCAGCACAAGATCATCAGGGATGCTGACTAAAGCTGATAAAACAGGTTTGAAAAAGTAACTTTTACGCACCGAAAAAGGATGATTAAGCAAATGAAAACTAACATGATCTTAGGGTTAAAGGTGAAAAATTCAATTTAAGTTTCAAGTAATTAACTGTGTACAACTTAACATAAATTGGAGCAGGTAAAATGTCCTGCCTAATTCACTTTTTTTTGAATTTTTCTTTTGTTGTACGGTCTATTGATAAAATGCAAATCAGCGCTGAATGTTCGCTTTGCGTCTCGTAAAAAAAGTAGTAGTGGCGACAGTGAAGGGTGTTATTTTGGACGGACCAGATTTAGGGTAAAGCAGCGGGAACGAAACAGCCAAAAAATAAAAGGTATTCCTGCATACACAATTCTCGAAAATCATTGTAACTTAGTACACAACCTTTAATTGATGAAGTCAATATCATGAAAGAAGACGATCTTTTAAGACAAGCCCAAAAGCGCGTAAAAGCCAGAAAGAAATTTAATACTCACCTGATCACCTACATTAGTGTAATGTCCTTTCTGTTTCTGATTAATTACCTGACCAGCCCCAACTTTTGGTGGTTCTTATTTCCCCTTGGTGGTTGGGGTTTGGGACTCGTTATGCATTATGTAACGTTGTTTGGTTTCTTTGGTATTAATAGCCAGGACTGGGAAAAAAGAGCACTGGAACAAGAAATGGATCGCCTTGCCCGGGAGAAAGAGGGCGCAGACTACTTAGATGAGGAGCTTAGACTTCCGGACGATGAACTCGAATTAAAAGAAAATGTAAAACTGCCCAGAGATTGGGATGAACAGGATTTGGTATAAAGGAGACCCCAAATAAAATTGCTCCTTTTCTGCTTCCTTTTTTTTGTCCAATTTTTGCCCGCCTAATGTAATGCCCATCCTATGAAAGCTGCTTATTTTACTGCC